>DAOTTW010000001.1:0-4179 GCA_034437615.1 Anaerolineae bacterium
GAGCTGTGCAGGCGACAGGGCAGGGCGGCTTACGAGCCGATGAACTGACGCACGCCGTATTTGATGCACTGGCCTTGCCACTAGAAGCTTACGCCGCGCAGCCCGATGTCAAATATCAATTGCTGGACGACACACACAAGGCACTGCGCGATGTGTTGGGTTATCGCTTGTACCGCGATCTGCAACGCGGTTGGCGTATTAATTCGCCGAATCTGGAACAGACCGGCTTGCTGCGGATCGACTATCTATCCCTGCATGAGATCAGTGCCGATGCGGAGCTATGGCAGGATGTGCATCCGGCGCTTTACAACGCTGACCCCAACACACGGGCTACGATCATGCGCGTGTTGCTGGATTACATGCGGCGTGAATTGGCAATCAACGTCAGCTACCTCAAGGGGGCAGATCAGGAGCGGATGCAGCAGCGTAGCAATCTGCGCCTGGATTCAGATAGCCCCTGGTCATTTGACGAAAATGAAAAGCTCAGCACCGCCGCTATCTTGTTTCCACGTTCACGGCGACCCAACGATTATGGGGGCAACGTGTTTCTGTCGTCGCGGGGTGGCTTTGGCATGTATTTACGGCGCTTGAATACGTTCCCTGGCTTACCGGAGCAACTCAAAACCGCCGACACAGATGCGATTATCCCGCAATTGCTGGCGATTATGGCCCGTACCGGACTGGCTGTTGTGGCACAAGCGGCGAAAAGCGAGGATGAGGTTGACGGCTATCAACTGAACGCCGATGTCATGCTATGGCAGGCGGGTGAGGGCACACACGGCTTTCATGACCCCATCCGCACGCCGCAAGCCTCACAGAACGGTGGTACACCAAACAGATTCTTTCTGCACTTTTACCGTGAACTGTCGGCAATGCTGGGCAACCTGGAAGCGCGTGAGCATACGGCACAGGTCAAATATGAGGATCGGGAAGAACGCGAAACACGCTTCCGTGAGGGTAAGTTACCGATCCTGTATTGCTCACCGACGATGGAGCTGGGTGTTGATATTGCCGAGTTGAATGTCGTCAATCTGCGCAATGTACCGCCCACACCCGCCAATTACGCACAGCGCAGCGGTCGTGCAGGCCGCAGTGGTCAGCCTGCACTGGTCGTGACGTATTGCGCCGCAGGCAGCCCGCACGATCAGTATTTCTTCCGCCGACCGCAGCAGATGGTTGCAGGGGCTGTTGCGCCGCCACGTCTGGAACTTGCAAACGAGGACTTGTTACGGGCGCATGTCCACGCCATCTGGTTAGCCGAGGCGGGTGTTAACCTGGGCGAAACGCTGACTGAATTGCTTGACCTGTCAGGCGAGACACCGACCCTGCAATTATTGCCGGACAAACGCCAGCAGATTGAAGCCGACAGGCCACGTCAACGCGCTATGCGTCGCGCTCAGAATATTCTACGGGCATTGGACGCCGAAATCCGTGACACCGCCTGGTATTACGAGAACTGGCTGTCGGATGTGCTGGGGCGGGTGGCGCACAGCTTTGATGCCGCCTGTGATCGCTGGCGCGACCTGTATCGCTCGGCGCTGGCACAGGCACGGTCACAGGATGCCGTCATTCGTGATGCTTCACGTTCGCCATCGGATAAAACGCAAGCGCGTTACCTACGGGCACAGGCTGAGCAGCAACTCAAAATTCTGACCGAGCGCAAGTTCATCAGCCAATCCGATTTCTATAGCTATCGCTACTTCGCTACCGAGGGCTTTCTGCCCGGTTACAGCTTTCCACGTCTGCCACTACGCGCTTACATCCCCGGACGACGCGATGCAGGCGACGATGAGTTCCTGTCGCGTCCACGCTTTCTGGCGATTGCCGAGTTTGGGCCGCGTGCCATCATCTACCACGAAGGCGCACGCTACTTGATCCACAAAATCCTGATGCCCGTCGAAGGCGACGAAGGCCCACAGGAGACGCAAGTTAAGCAATGTGCCAATTGCGGCTACATCCATCAGGTGGGTGACGAACATAGTGACCTCTGCGACCGCTGCGCGGCACAATTGCCGCCGCCGATGTCCTCGGCACTGATGCGCATGGAAAACGTCGAGACGCGCCGCCGCGACCGCATCAACAGCGATGAGGAAGACCGCTTGCGCCTGGGCTATGACATTGTTACAGGCCTGCGGTTTGCTGGCACAGATGAGGACATAGCGCGTCAGGTGGCGACGGTACAAATTGGCGGCTATGACGTGGCACGCCTGGAATACGGTCAGGCTGCGACCATCTGGCGTATGAACCTGGGCTGGCGGCGGCGCAAGAATCGCAACGTGCATGGCTTTGTGCTGGATAAAGAGCGCGGCTTCTGGGCACGCAACGAAGAGGACATCAGCGACGACGCAGACGATCCGTTGTCCGGCAAGAAGCAGCGCGTCATCCCATATGTGACCGATAGCCGCAACTGCCTGCTGTTCGAGCCGCTAACGCCGCTGGAACCGGAGCAGATGGCCTCTCTACAAGCCGCACTGAAACGGGCGATTGAGGCGCGTTACCAGCTTGAGGACAACGAACTCGCCGCCGAACCGCTACCAGCGTTCGATGACCGCCGTCTGATCCTGTTTTATGAAGCCGCAGAGGGTGGTGCAGGTGTGTTGCGCCGTCTGGTCGAAGAGCCGAACGCGCTGCCAGCGCTAGCACGCGCTGCCCTGGAAATCTGCCACTTTGACCCGGACACGGGCGACGACCGCGACCATGCGCCGGGGGCAGTCGAGCGCTGCGAGGCGGCTTGCTACGATTGTCTGCTGAGCTATGCCAATCAGCGCGAACACGCCATACTGGATCGCCTTGCCATCCGCGATACGTTGCTGGCGCTGACAGGCGCATCTGTGCAAAGCAGCCCGACCAGCCAGACGCGCAGTTCACATCTGGCCCGCCTGAAGGCGCTGGCAGAATCCGACCTGGAGTGTGATTGGCTGGATTACCTGAGCCTGCACAACCTGCGCCTGCCGGATGATGCGCAAGTGTTGTATGACGCTTGTGGCACACGGCCTGATTTCGTCTATCGAGATGCCTACGCGGTAGTGTATGTGGATGGTTCGCATCACGATTTCCCGTCACGCCAGCAACGCGACGAAACACAGGCTGTTTGCATGGAAGACGATGGCTACACGGTCATTCGTTTCGGTTACCGAGATGACTGGGATGCGATCATTGCAGCCAATCGGCATGTATTTGGAGGTGGCGCATGAGTAGCAACTTTAGTGTTGGATCACTGGTCAGGGTGCGGGATCGTGAATGGGTCGTGTTGCCCGATTCCACACCCGAATTGCTGCTACTGCGTCCGCTAGGGGGCACGGAAACCGAGGTCGCAGGTGTCTATACAGCACTAGAACCTGTCGAACCCGCCAGCTTTGCGCTACCTGATCCGGCTCAGGCGGGCGATTTCATCTCGGCACGCTTACTGCGCGATGCGGTGCGGCTGGGCTTTCGTTCCAGCGCGGGGCCGTTTCGCTCCTTTGCCCGTATCAACGTTGAACCACGACCATATCAGCTTGTGCCGCTGCTGATGGCGCTCAAGCAAGACCCGGTGCGCCTGCTGATTGCGGATGATGTCGGTATCGGCAAGACCATCGAAGCGCTATTGATCGTGCGTGAATTGCTGGATCGTGGCGAAATTATGCGCATGGCGATTCTGTGCCCGCCGCAACTGGCGGAGCAATGGCAGGCTGAACTCGCAGATAAATTCCACATCGACGCCGAACTGGTGTTATCCAGCACGGCTACACGCCTTGAACGTGGGATGCGCCTCGGTGAGACGGTCTTTCAGCACTTCCCGTTTACAGTCGTATCAACGGATTTTATCAAGTCCGAGCGCCGCCGCGACGACTTTTTGCGCACCGCACCCGAATTGGTCATCGTGGATGAAGCGCACACCGTTGCCGCTGCAATGGATACCCGCAGTCGCAAACATCAGCGCTTTGAACTGGTCAAACAACTCTCGCAAAATCCTGACCGCCACCTGATCCTGGTGACGGCGACGCCACACAGCGGCAAAGAGGACACTTTTCGTTCACTGCTGAGCCTGCTCAATCCCGACTTTGCTGATCTGCCGGATGACCTGACGGGCAAGGCCAATGAAGCGAATCGGCGCACGCTGGCGCAATATTTTGTGCAGCGGCGGCGTGGCGACATTAAATCGTATGCCGATGCGGATACGTTTTTCCCGGAGCGTGT
>DAOTTW010000002.1:0-1859 GCA_034437615.1 Anaerolineae bacterium
GCCAGAACCGTAGCGCGCTTCACTGGGATATTGTGTGTGACATGCGCAAAGACAGCAACATCACGGCAGATGGTCAGACGATCTGCCGCGATGGGCGTTTGCTCGTGTAGATCACACCCACAAACCAATGACAATGATTTTGAGTCTCATTCGACGTGCTCCAATTCCGTGACCACGTATTGCGGATAAGCGTGTTGCTTCGTGTCGCCTGTCGAGCCGATGGTTTCAACATGCGTCTTGACCTCTACGCGGCCCTGATAAGCTCCGCTTGTGCTGCCATCTGCCGCTCGATAGTCAATGCGAACATCAGCCCACTGTGGCTGCTTATCGCTAGCTTCGTCCTTCGCCAGTTCGACGCCTTGCCGCTGATACGATAGCCACTGCCAGCCCTCACGCAGCAGGATGTCGCGCTCCAGCGCCTGCGCAAAGCCATACGGCAAGGCGGCACTGCCGCGAAACTTGCTGCGCAGGGGTGTCAGATCACCCTGCCGTTGCACGATCTTGCGCCCGTCGTCGGGGTCCACAAAGGCCCAGTAATCGCCGCGTGGCATGTCCATCAGCGTCGGCGCGAATACGTGCCCGCCGAAATGGTTCACGCGCCACACGCGCAGGTCATCGCTGGCTAGCTCATCGCGCAATTGCCGAAACAGCGGATAACCGAACTTAGCACAGGCGACATCGCGGCTGCCATGCGTGCAAACCAGCATATCGCGCACGTTGTCCCCCGCTATTTTGTAGGCATCGAATTTTGGTATATCGTCCGGGGCTTGTTGTAGCGCCCAGATCAGCTTGCCGACCTCGTCTTCGGGCAGCAGGTATTCCTGACGATCAAACTCGGCAAACGACCCCGCTGGACGCTGAAAATAGACGAAGCGCCGATAGCCAGCCTGCGAATACGCATCATCCGGTGCGATGAACAGCGGGCGGACGCTGGGCCGTTCTTCGGGTGGCATATCGACAAAAAGCTGAATCAGTTGCACCAGTTCAGGCGGCAGCTTATCCGGTTCGAGCAAGATGGCACGCGGCCAGGGCAAGGGCAATTCCAGCAAGAAGGCTGTGTCAAACACGCCTGCATAGCCTGCGGCGTCCAGCCCCCTCTCTTGTGCCAGCACGTTGCAGAAGGCCGTCCTGGATTTACCTGTGGTCTGCGTCATAGCTCATTCGCCTCCTGCTGGCTGTGCTTCTGTGGCTACAAATGGGTTCGGCGTCTCGATAGGTGCGTCTAGGCGCGCCGACAGATCATCCAGCATATAATGCGCCGCGATGAAGCTGGAACCAATCCAGTGACCGCCGACCTCGTAAACCTGCCCGTCCTGCACAGCATCCAGCGTACCCCATAGCGGATCGTCCAGCAATTCCGCCATGCGCTCCTCGGCCTGCTCAGCCAGCGCTCGCGTCGGTGAGGATGACCAGACGAAGATCACGTCGCCATCTACTAGTTGGATGTTTTCAAGCGAGATGGCGTAAAATGTCGATTGCCCGAACTCCGCCAGCATCGCCTCGTTGTCGTATTGCTGCGACTCAGGGCGCGACAATCCAACGTCTTCCAGCACGGAACCGGGGTAAGATGCCTCGACATACAGGCGCAGCGCATCTGGGCGAATGCGAATGACCGATGCGACAATTCCACGGTCGCCCATGCTCTCGCGGAAGTCCTCGACGCGCTCGTTATAGGCGGCTGACTGTTCCTCATACTCGGCTTCACGATTTACGACCTGTGCCGTGAACTGCGCGACATCCTGCCAGACGCCGCTATGCTCAAATTCGTAGAGCAGCGTCGGCGCAACCGCCGACAGCGCATCGTAAAACTGCACGAAGCGCGCCTCATGGCCGATAATCAGATCAGGGTCGGCCTCGAC
>DAOTTW010000003.1:0-3554 GCA_034437615.1 Anaerolineae bacterium
GTGTGCCGATGCAAGTCAGCACCAGTGTAATGCTCAGCATGACCTCAATAGTCACGGTATTGATGGGGAATTCGGGGAGTTCTTTATTTTGCAACTGAATGAAGAACGCTAAAATCAGTGGCGATACGACGATGACAAGCCGTAACAAGCGGATATATCTTTCGCGTGGGGATGTCGCCGCGACGATGCGTGGTTGATAGGTCGCGTAGGCCCCAACTGCAAATAGCACGACTCCGGCCCCCAATACAAAGACACGCGCTAATGGCATACCGGTCAATGCCAGGATGATCGCCGTAGATAATACACCCAGGACGACCGACAGCCATACAACCTTCGAGAAAACATACGCTGTTGGGCTAACGCCCTTTGATCGTTCGTGGATGTAGATACGAAATTCTTTGCTGATCTCGCGGTGTGCGTTGAACGTGCCGATGATGGCCGCCAGGATGACGTAGAGCACGACTGTTTGACGCGCTCCTGAGGCATCCTGCGATTCCAGGAAGATATTCGATGGGGTGATGAGCAACAAGAAACCAGCGATAAAACCAGAGATCAGCATCACGAAAATGCCCCCCATGTCATTGAGGCGCATCAGGAAGTAGCGGCTGCTCTGAATGCGAAATTGCCGCCAAAAGCTATCTGGCTCTAGCGGACGATGGTCAGTGCGTTCATGAGGTTCGTCGGGTGGGGGCAGGGTGCCACGCTTGGAGCGTTCATTGAGCGTCTTAAAGACATCGAAGATAACCGCCCAATGCTCGAACTTCTCAGAGGAATTTGAAATGGCATCTGGGCCACGCTCCTCTGCGACGCCTGCTTCTAACGCGTTAAAGACATCATCCGGCGTGCCGTCCTGTGTCAAGCGTGAGTTCTCAATGAAGATCACTTGATTGCAACGGTTGAGGGTCGAAAGTGTGTGCGTAATCAGCAGGATAGTTGGCCCTTTGCCCTCATTATTGACGCCGGCAATGCGTTGTAGACTATCCATCAAGTCGCGCTCTGCGTTCGGGTCCAGGTTACTGGTCGGTTCATCCAGCAACAGCAATGGCGGGTCTGTCAGTAATTCCGCTGCAATGTTGACCTTTTTGCGCTCACCACTGCTGAGGGTGTTTACCAGTTGGTCGAGGCGTGCATCATTATCCCCAAAGCCCAGACCGCGCAATTTTTCGTTCATGCGCTTTTCGATTGTCTCGTCATCAGCCTCTGGCAGGCGTAAGCGCCCTACATGCATCAGCGCCTGACGCACGGTGAGGGTATCATGCAGGATGTTATCAACTGGCACATAGCCGATCCGTTGTAGCCAGTATTCTGGGTTGTCATAAAAGCTTTCATAGGTGCGTTCCGTTCCGGAATCCCGCGAGAACATAATGTGTCCGCGTGCGGGACGGTCGCCAACCATCGCTTTAAGCAAGGTCGTCTTGCCAGCGCCGTTTGGTCCGACCACTGCCACAAACCGACCCGGCTCAACGCTGAAATTGACATCTTGCAGAATTGACTTACTACTACTAAAAAGACCGCTCCCTTTGACGATCCAAAGCCCTTCCACACGGATGGCGATAGGCGTGTAACCTTCTTGAACCATCTTTTCCAGTCCTCTCGTCGTGTTATACGTTGTTGTGGGTGCAATCAGTGTGGTGTGGGCCAGCTCATGGCCCATACCGCTCGATCACCAGGTATTAGTTCACCTGCGTAACACCAATCGTCTGACATTGCAGGTCTGTGATGATGGTGTATTCGCCGAGAATGTTACCCTGCCCTGGCACATTGCCTTCTTCGATGTTGCCCTCGCGTAGTACCTGGGTCCACTCGATCTCATACTGGTAAACTGCGCCTGGTGGCACGTCGGCCAGCACGATACAAATTTTCTCGCCGACGGCATCCGGCAGATCATAGGTCGCTAGAACACGCTCCTCCACGTCGCGACGATCCAGCGAGGCGCTCTGGTTCATGCGTAGATCGATACGATGACGGAACTCACGCCGCACCGCAAGGTCTTGTGCTAAAAATTCTGCGCTATTCGAATTATCAACATTACCCGTCTGTTCCGTAAACACATTACCAAGTACCTCACGCTCATCAACCACGATGTATTCAGTCGGGCCAGCGCAAGCCGCCATCAGCATGACGGCCGCAAGACTTAACAGGACAAGCCAGCGTTTGCTCATTGTTCGGTCTCCTTGCATGGGATTTTGTCAGGTACATAACCCATTAATCAACGAATTCACAGCCTTCAGGTACTTCGTAAATAATGCCGAAAAAGTTTACGTCTTCACGAGGAGGAGGCAAGATCGAGAAGCCAATGGCCTGCCCGCGACGCACATCCAGGCCGATCACAACGCCTGTAACTAAGAATGGGCCAGATGTGACAATTTCGCGATCTTTGTCGCGCACTTCACGACCGTTCTGCGTCAAATAGTAGAACGTGTTCTCAATGCGGCGACCACGCTCATCACGGTACAAATCAACAACAACGGCAATATCGGTGCTAACAGGGCTACGCCATACATCGTCAATCAGGTCTACCCATTCCAACGGGCGGGCACATCCTGGTGGCGCAAACTTGGCGTTGACACGGCGTGGTGAACGACGCACATCTTCAATCGGCACCCACCCCGTAAAATTGCGCCCAGCACAGGGCCAGATCACGCGAAAATAGGTTTCCGTCTGTTCGTCTAAGTCCGTCACCACCACAACGGCACCGGCTGGAATTTCCGTAATGACAAGCGGCCTTGTATCTGGCGTTAAAGGCGGTTGAGACAGCAAATCCGTGTCATTCACGACGAGTGAACCTGGCCGAGCGCCACCAAACAGCAATGGCATATCATCCGGCCTATGGATGCATTCGGACGTATCAAACTCTGCTGGCCCTTCGCTGTTTTGCGCCAGTCCTAGCGACGCACCGGAAGCAAACAAAGCCGTCAAGACAACTGCAAGATACAATTTATTGAGCATGGGTTCTGTCTTCCTTCGCTTTTTGTTGTGCGATTGGGCAATGGAGCCATCGAGGCGTCGCATAGTTCAGTACTTTCACAAACGATTTCGTGACCCCACTCTTACCTTTCTTATATGATTGTGGGGCACAAGACCCATTTATGCCAGTTAACGTAGTCTCTTAATTTGAGAATGCTAACGGTGCTCTTAGATTTATGGTCTGATAGCCGACGATAAACACCGTGCTAAATCAATGCGACGAAAGTTAATATTCTGCAGTTCTTTGGGTGGTGGCGGTGCTGAGTCCATCCATGTTACAGGCCGTATTAAGCCAATGCAATTAGATGTGCTATTCGCACAGCGTGTTTCCAGGCAATAACGCCACTCTTTCTCTACCCATTCACTTTTGGCGGAGTTTTCCGACCAGAAAAGCTGGAAAATATCCGCCTTGTCGATTGCTTCACGAATCGCCGCCTGCCAATCGACCGCCGTCCGAATGCTCTCGACATCCAAAAAGACATCATGACCACAGGCGATCTGTGCATTGCGGTAGGCGCAGATAACGTCGGAATCTTTACGTGAATAGCTAATAAAGATGCTGCTAAACGGGCTTGTCTGCTGCGACA
>DAOTTW010000004.1:0-8653 GCA_034437615.1 Anaerolineae bacterium
GTGCGCTTCTGGCGCATATCCAACTGCACTGGCGTCACGAGCAGCAACGTGGTTGCGCTGTACGGGCTGGATAGGCGCTGATCTACATGAATGCGAGCGTAGCCATTAAACATCTTGCGCAGGATGTAAAGCTGTTCTTCGCTCAGCAGGCCGACCTGTGGCCCGACCTCAATGTGAATAAAAGGGCGCGTTACACTGCGGGCGACGGGGCGTATCTGCGCTTTACTGCGGAAGCCGCTTAAATCCAACCCCAGCGCACGCAATACGTATACCGGGATGCTCTCGCCCTCTTCTAAAATGGCCAGCACAAGGTCACGCTCTTGCATTTGCTGGCGGTTGTCGCTGAGGGCGATTTCCTGGGCGATGTCTAGAATGACTTCGGTGCGTGGTGTATTCGGGAAGCCGTTATGCACGCGGCTCTTGCCGCCTTTGCCCACTTTGCGTCGCACCGCATTAATCACATAATCCGGCGAAAGCCCTTCCTCAGAAAGCACCATCGCCAGTAGCCCGTTACGCACCTCCAGCAGTGCAACAAAGAGGTGCTCTACTCCCAAGTAGTAATGCCGCATCCGCGTAGATTCCTGCCGTGCAGCAATCAGGATTTCCGTCAGTGGCGTGTTTTGCATCGTGTCGTCTCAATCAATTGTGGCTATTGGCTATCGCTTGCTACTGCTTCATTGGGTGCTACTGCTTCATTGGGTGCTATTGCTTCATTGGGCGCTACTGCTTCATTGGGCTGAATGCACATCCAGGTGCGGCCTACCCGGAACATCTGCCCCAACTTTAGCGGCACCGTATCCGTCACGCGCACATCCTTGAGTATATCGTCGGCGTTTTCGATGAATGTGCCATTGGTGCTACCGCAATCTTGCAAAAGCCAGTGCGCGTTCTGCCAGCTTAATTTTGCATGTAAACGGGAGACGAAGGCGTCTTTGTTGAGGCTGATGTCGTTGTCGCTGTTGCGCCCGATGTTGAGTTGCCTGGGATGTTTGTAGGTTGTGTCGTCCATGCTAAAGGTGAAGCTGAAGCGTTCGCCATCCGCATAGCCGCTCATAATAATAATTGTGATGCCGTTATCCACAGCACTAGCCCCCTGGATATGCTTGTTGTGTGCTATTCGATGGTTGACATGCACCAGTATAACGCGACTTGCAGAGGGTGACCCATGAGTTTGAGTGAACATAAAAAAATCTCGACAGGATACCTACCGAGATTTTAATGCATCACATTTGCCGCGTCGCTAGATGGTTTTCGCTAATCACATGACGGGTTCCGCTACGGGGCTAGTCGTCGTCTCGATGCGCTCCACATGTCCGCCGAGTATGCGCAACTGCTCTTCGATGCGCTCATGGCCACGATCAATCTGATAGCCGTTCTCGATGACCGTTTCGCCCTGTGCGGCGACACTGGCCAGCAATAGCGCGGCACCAGCCCGGATGCTAGCCGCCCGCACACGTGCACCGATCAGGCCTGTTACGCCGTTGATGATGCACACATCGTTCTGGCTGATGATGACATCGGCCCCCATGCTGATAAAGCCATCGACAAAATCGTAGCGGTTCTCGAAGATGCGTTCACGAATGTAGCTTTTGCCAATAGCAAGCGTTGAGAGCGCGGCAATACACGGTTGCAGGTCCGTCGGGAAGCCGGGATAAGGGTGCGTGGTGATGTTGATGGGGTTTAGCGGCTTGTTCGGGGCACGCTGCACGCGGATGCTATCCGTTGTCGTACTGATCTTGACGCCCATCTGCTCTAGCTTGGCATTCACAAGCCGCAGGTGGCGCGGCTCTGCACCCTGAATCGTAATATCACCGCCGACAATGCCCGCCGCCATCGTCAAGGCACCGATCACTAGACGGTCCGGCATCGGCTGATACGCAACTGTGTTAAGCTGCTTGACGCCCTCGATAGTCAGCGTGTGTGTGCCCAACCCATGAATTTTTGCGCCCATCTTCAGCAAGAAGTTGCCAAAATCCACGACCTCCGGCTCTACAGAAGCGTTTTCGATGATCGTCTGGCCTTGCGCCAGCGCTGCGCCCATCATCAGGTTCTCGGTCCCGGTATGGCTCGGCATATCCAGATACAGCAGCGTACCCGTCAGCTTGCGATCTTTGGCTGTAATCACCGTCGTGCCGTCCGCGTCGTAACGCACATCAGCCCCCAGACGTGCAAAACCACGATGATGAAAGTCTATTTTGCGCGTGCCAATGTCACAGCCACCGCTACCGGGTAATTCCACATAGCCAAGCCGCAGCATCAGCGGTGCCAGGAACAGCACCGATCCGCGCATCTTCTGGCTGAGATTAGGCGGCAGCGTGCCTGTGTTCAACGTGCTGGCGTCAATCACAACCGTATGCGCTTCGCGGTCATGCTCGACTGTCGCACCAACCCAGCGTACCAAATCCAGCGCAAGGTTAACGTCTGCAATATCCGGCACGTCATGTAAGACCGTCTGGCCACTTTCCGGCAGCAAGGCCGCTGCAATCATCGGCAACACAGCATTCTTAGAGCGCTGTGCTTGAATCTCACCATATAGCGGGTAGCCGCCTTCAACTCGAAAGGCCGTGTTTGTCATGCGTAATTACTCCAAATCCGGTTAAACAGGTCACAGTTTGATACAGCGATGGGCAAATTACAAGATGCCATAGCAGACGATCCACTTACGCTTCGGCGTCGATGACATGCGCGCCGCTACGCAATATCCTGGCGTGACGTGCCCGCGCGCTATATCCCCCCGATGTGTAAACTTGCTGCATTGCATCCGCCACACGGGCCGCAATCGCTGCATCGTGGCAGATGGCGCATAACGTGGGGCCAGCACCAGAGATAAACAGGCCCCTTGCCCCGGCTCGATGCGCTGTAAAACGTACCTCGTCTAATAATGGCATCAGGTGCTTACGGGCTGGCTCAACGATCACATCAGCCTCCATTGCGCTGCCTAGCGCCTCGATGTCAGCACGATACAACGCATCGACCAAATCAGCCACTGCGCCCATCTGCTTGACCATATCACTCAGAGCCACAATCTGCGGCAATGCAGCACGCGCTTGTGCTGTGGGTACGTGTACATCCGGTGTTACTAGCGCGACCCGTAGATTATCGGGTACGGGCAAGCGCCGCAAATCATGTAGCTCGGTGCCGCGCACCAGCACAATGCCCCCCAACAGCGCAGGCGCGACGTTATCCGCATGATAGCCACTGACCGCCGCTTCGCCTTCCAAGCACGCGGGCAACAAACGGGGTCGTGGCATCGGCTCACCCAGCAGCGCATTCACAGCAACGACGGCGGCAACGGCGCTTGCCGCACTGCTGCCGAGGCCACTGGCAAGCGGCAGGCCTTTCTTCAGGTGCAGGCCGACGCCCTGCTGTGTGCCAAGCTGTCGCAAAAAAGCATTCACGGCGACTGTTGCCACATTACTAGCGGTATCCAGTGGCAATTGACCTGCATCGCCTTCGATGCTGAGCATCACCGCACCCGGCTCATCCCGCAATTCAGCTAGCACACGGTCACCCTCGCCCTCAACCGCCATGCCGAGGATGTCAAAGCCCACGCCGAGGTTCGCGACGGTGGCAGGTGCAAATGCTTCGGCTCTGGAATTTACCATCGAGACTCGTTATCCTCAGTGTTGTATGAAAGTGCAAAGTTTGTATTGTAACGCAATTTTGCTGTAAGCTCATAGCCAGAAAAGCCACATCAGGATAAAGACACTTATGCCAACACACAGCTATCTGCAATGCATCGACTGCCAGCAAAGCTACGACCTGCGCGACATCCGCTACACCTGTGATACCTGTGGCGGTCTGCTGGATGTCATCCACGAATGGGATACAGACGACACGCCGATTAGCCGCGCCCTGTTTGACCAGCGCCTCGGCACCTGGCAGCGCCCCTATCATAGCGGTGTGTGGCGCTACAAAGAACTGATTTACCCCGGCATTGATAACAGCCTGATCGTCACCAAGCCGGAAGGCAACACGAACCTGTATTGTCTGCCGAAGCTGGCAGAGTGGGCCGGCGTCGAAACGCTTTTCCTGAAGCACGAAGGCGAAAACCCGACTGGCTCGTTTAAAGATCGTGGCATGACGGGCGGCGTCACACACGCGAATGCGCTGGGCATCCGGCGCGTGGCCTGTGCATCGACTGGCAACACGTCCTCGGCGCTGGCATCTTACGCAGCATTAGCGGATATGGAAGGCATCATCTTCTTGCAGAACAAGCAGATCGCGCTTGGTAAGCTGGCGCAGGGCATCGCGTATGGCGCAACCTGTCTACAAATCGACGCCGATTTTGACCGCAATCTGGAGCTTGTGCGCGAGGTCAGCCAGCGCCTTAGTATCTACGTGCTGAACTCAGTGAATCCTTTCCGGCTAGAGGGGCAAAAATCCATCATGATCGAACTAATGCAACAACTACAGTGGCAAGTGCCGGATTGGGTGGTCGTGCCAGGCGGTAATCTAGGCAACAGTTCAGCGTTTGGCAAGGCGCTACGAGAGATGTACGACCTCGGCCTGATCGACAAGCTGCCGCGCATGGCCATCGTGCAAGCTGAGGGTGCATCGCCACTATACCAGAGCTACACCACAGGCTTTGAGCACTTCGAGCCGATGAAAGCGCAGACCATCGCCACCGCCATCAAGATCGGCAACCCGGTAAACCGCAAGAAGGCCATCCGCTCATTAGCATGGACAAACGGCGTGGTCGAATTCGTGACGGATCAGCAGATTATGGACGCAAAAGCGCTGATTGATGCGGCTGGCATCGGCTGTGAACCCGCCTCGGCTTGTTCGCTGGCTGGCACACGCAAATTGGTCGACGCCGGGATTATTCAGCCGGGGGATACAGTCGCCGGTGTGCTGACCGGGCATGTGCTCAAAGACCCGGACGCGACGATTGGCTACCACAGCAATCAGCTAGAGGACATCACGCCGCAAAATGCGAATAAGCTCTTGCAGGCGGGCGACGACATCGAGCAGATTGTGGGCTTGCTAGCCCCTGAAAAAGAGTTGGTGTGAGAGATAAAATATCATGAGCCAGCAGAACCCCTATGTCGGCGTTGACGCACATCTCAATAGTTGGTTACAGACCCCTGGAATTGGTATGTGGCAGTCGTTTCATGCTGTCTTCATTACGTTTCTCACGAATTCGCTGACGGCAGAATTGCCTGACAATTACGTCGCATTTGAAGAGCGGTCATTACAACAGCGCACGCTTGACGCTGAAGGTGGGGTCAAAATCAGTCAACGTAGGCCAGATGTATCAATTTTTCAGGACACATCAACAACACCCTCAGCACGACCTGTAACGCAAACTGCAACCCTCACCACGCCAACTATAGAGCTACCCTTAGCCCCCATGCTGGAAACTGAGCTACAAATGCGTGCTATCGTGATCCGGCGTGTAGATGACGACAGCAGCAGCATCGGCACCATCGTCACACGCATTGAGGTGCTTTCACCTGCCAACAAACCCGGTGGTTCGCAACACGCAGCCTATCAGGTCAAGCGCTACGAAGCCATTGAGACGGGTGTCCCGTTGATTGAGATTGACCTGCTGCACGAACAACACACACCTATTAGCGAGATGCCCCAATACCCAGACGATGCGAAATCGCACCCCTATACGCTAGCCCTCACAGACCCGCGTCCGCGTATAGATCAAGGTATTATTCGCATTTATGGCTTCAGCGTTGGCCGAAAATTACCGAAGTTCGCCGTGCCACTGGCAAATGACGAGACGTTGCCATTTGATTTTGAAGCACCGTACCAGCAAACGGTGCGAGCGAGGCGTTGGCGGCGCTTCGTGGATTACAGCAAGGAGCCGGAGCGCTTCGAGACCTACCGCGCAGACGATCAGGCGACCATCCACGCAGTAATGCAGCAAAGCAAAGACAAAAGCAACGGCTAATAACGGAAGCGCTGTTCCCAGGTGTTGCGCAGTTCTTGGCCCGGTATAGCCGCCAGCGCTTGCTCTAAATCCGCAATGATGTCGGCTGGGTCTTCGATGCCGATGGCAAAGCGCACCAGATTATCCTTGATGCCGACGGCAAGGCGTTCTTCTGTCGTCTTTTCGTAATAGCTGACCAGCGCCACCTGCTCGATCAGGCTTTCGACCCCGCCGAGGCTTGGCCCGATGTACGGGATGCGCAGGTTGTCGATGAACTGGCCCGTCGTCTGCAAATCACCCGCCACTTCAAAGCTGACGACGCCACCGAATCCGCTCATCTGACGCGCCGCAACCTCATGATCCGGGTGTGATGCTAAGCCGGGGTAATACACGCGCTCAATCTTCGGGTTCCGCTCCAAATACTCTGCCACGAGTTGCGCGGTGCTGTTCTGCTGCTGCACGCGCACACCCAGCGTTTTGATACCACGTTCCAGTAGGAAGGCCGCTTGCGGGTCCAGCACATTACCGAATACGCCTCGTGAATCCTTCAGCGCCTTGATGCGATCAGTGCGACCTGTGATAACACCTGCCAGTACGTCGTTGTGGCCACCGAGGTATTTGGTGGCGCTGTGCAGCACAAAATCAATGCCGTGCTCAATGGGGCGCAGGTTAATTGGTGTGGCGAAGGTCGTGTCGATCATGGTCAGGACACGGTGTTTTTCGGCGATGCTGGCGATGCGCCCCAGGTCAGCGACGCGCAGATAGGGGTTGGTCGGCGTCTCGGAGATAATAAAGCGCGTTTTCTTGGGGATAATGGCGTTCTCCAGCGCCCCGTAATCGCCCATCGGCACAACTGTCGTTTCGATGCCGAATTTCGCCAGCACTGTCAAGCAGAATTGGCGCGTGCGGCGGTAGCAATCATCCGTCATGACGATGTGCTGGCCGCTTTTCAGCACCGTCAGCAGCAGCGATGTCACCGCAGACATGCCCGACGAATACAAGATAGCATCTTCTGCGCCATCCAGCGCCGCCAGCCGGTCTTCGACGGCCCACACCGTCGGGTTGCCGTAGCGCCCGTATTCCTCGCGGGTCAGTTCGTCGCCCCACACCTTCTGATCCATGAAGCTGCACAGGTCCGCCGTATCCTCAAAGGTATAAGTGGCGGATTGCACTATCGGCGTGGTCAGCGAGTGATACGGTTTGCTGCGCTGCGTGCCGCTGTGGACGCTGCGCGTGTTCGGCCCGAACGTCTGATGACGGGTCGCTTCGTCCAGCGCACGGTTGATATTTTCATTGTTGTCTTGATTTTTGTTGTTGTGCTTTTGCTTTGCCATCGGAACCCACTCCTATGCATGGAATAAATATTGTGTGCATTAGACGCCCGCAGTCAGCGCAAATAGCGACGATGTGGGCGTGTGGGTTCAGCAAGTGTGTCGGGGTATAAGAAGAGACCCGGCGACGGTCTGTAGAACCTTACCTGACCTGATGCTATTGCTCTGCTGCTGGCTTGGTCAGGTGTCCACCCTCATCTTCCAGATAAATCTGCTGGATTTCGCACCTTCCCACGTGCCAAGTGGTGGTTGCGGTAGCTTCTTCGGGCCAGTCCCTCAGCTACTCTGGATAAGAGTTAGACGTTGCGCTATTCAACTGTTAAAACGAGCTTCAGATGGTCAGAATAACAGATCGCCCACGCTTTGGCTATGGTAAAAACGCTTCATGGTCGAAAAATCAGATGACATCTACTGGGAAACGACAACCGATGTCAAAACGGATAAGGGTAGCCTAGCTCACAGCACACGACTATAATCTGCACGACTCTAGTACAGCAAGGTGGAGGTAAACCGACGGTATGGGGTGTTGTTCGTAGGGACGAGCTTCTGAGCGTCCGCAAACTGCCACAGTACCTGCGCTAACGCGTACTAGATTAGGCGTAGTGAGTTAAGAGAAATAGACCACACATGGATTTACTGTTCATCGTTGTGCTTGTGTTGTTAATGGGTGGCTATTGGTCGCTGGTGGTGTTCCCTAAGCAGCGTGACTTTCAGAAGCGGCAGAAGATGGCACGCACCCTGGCCGAAGGCGATGAAATCGTCACCGGCGGCGGCTTGGTCGGCAAAGTGTTGCAGATTGAATCCGACAAGGGCATAGCACACGTGGAAATTGCCGAGGGCGTGGTGGTGCGACTATTGATTGCAGCGATGGTGCAGCGCTATGACCCGGAAGAAATCGCCCGTAATGCACAGATGGGGATGCAGGCACAGGCAGAAGACGCCGCCGAACCCGTCCGCTAAGTTGTTCAAGTTTCACAGAGGCTAACCGTAAACAGAGAGGACCATAGCAAGCCATGCGAAGTCATTACCAGTGGCTCGCCGTCATAATCGTATTGGTGATTTTCTGCGCCTGGGTCGCTATCCCTGGCAACGAAGGCATCGCCATAGACACCGACGACGACGGAGAGCCGAACATCCAACTGACCGTTAGCGAAAGCCAGGGGCTAGACCTCGTGGGTGGCTTGCGTGTCTTGCTCGAAGCCGACATCCCACCGGAGAACTTCACGACTGAGGACCTACGTGAGACGGCCAACAGCGTCGGACGGCGCGTAAATGCACTTGGCCTGAGCGAAGCTACTGTACAGGTGCAGGGCAGAAGCCGCATTCTGGTAGAGTTGCCCGGTGTGAGCGATCCGGAACAAGCCATCGACACCATCCAACAAACGGCCCTGCTAGAATTTGTGGATTTTGGCGGCCTGACAGCACAGGCACAGAACTA
>DAOTTW010000005.1:0-3490 GCA_034437615.1 Anaerolineae bacterium
GTGAAGATCGTATCGACGCCATCAGCACCGTCTAGCAGCACATTGAGGAAGGCTTGTGGGTTTTCGCTGGCCAGGAATGTCAGCGTGAGCGTGGCGAGGTCGGGCTGTGCGAGCAGGCCACGCAATGCCGCCTGTGGATCGCTGAAATCGAGTGCGATTAGTGCGCCGACAGCACGCGGTTCGAGCCGTTGGCCACCCCCCAGGATGACATCGCCATTCCAATCTGATGCGTTTGTTTCCGTGCCGCCCTCAAGACGATCTGCACCCAGGCCACCGAGGATGACATCACCGTTGCGGGCCTTGACGCTGTTTTCATCGCCGCCAAACAGCGTATCATCCCCCGCACCGCCGTAGATGACATCGTTGCCGCCGTAGCCATAAATCGTATCGGCACCAGCGCCCGTGTACAGGTCGTTCGGCTGATTGTTGCCATGCACGATCAGACCGCAAGCGCCATCCAGTGGATAATTGCGGCCATCAAAATCATTGCCGTCCAGCAGGGTGTAGGCTGCGTTGTCTGGTGCAGCGCTCAGGTAGGGGCTATCCGGCAGCACCAGCGTAATAAAGCCATCACAGGCGGGCGTGGTGGCGTCGGTTTGTGCTAGGATAACCATCGGAGCGCTGAACAGCAGCAGGATAAGCGTTACGGCGCTGCGCATAGGGTTTACCTCAGGGCTATATTGGGATTGTGTCTGCGCTTCTGATTGTAGCATGTCAGTCTGTATCTGCGTCCATGAAAATATCTTGCACAGCGATGCTTAATCCGGGCAAGACCTGCCCACCGTCTACCGTGCCGTTGCTGTCGATGATTTGCGGCGTTTGGCCCGGATAATAGACTTCGACGCGCTGTGGGTCCGGGCTGATGATCCACACGACCACCTGTGAGGCCAGATAGGTTGCCAGCTTGATGCGCAATTCGCGGTCTTCTTTTGCGCTATTCGGATCAGAAATGACCTCGACCACTAAATCCGGCGTGTGGGGGTTGTAGGCTTCACGTGAGGGTTGCGGTTGCTTCTGCTTGGAGACGTAGGCGACATCGGGGATGTAGCGCTCCGTGCCGAATTTGTAGCCGCCGTCTGCGCCTGTGACGTATCCACCCAGCTTTTTCTCCCGAATGTGTGACCAGATAAAGTAATTGAACTTTGATGCGATCATCGACGAATAGTTATTTGAGACGACTTCGCGTATCTCCCCCCCGATGAATTCCCAATCGCGGCTGCTGTAATCTGGGTGCTGAATGAAGGCGTCGAAATCTTCGATGCTGCGGGTTTGTGCCTGGGTGACCATGCGTGTTACCCCTGAGCTATCAATTATGCGGATTGCGACCATTGTAATGCATTTTGCGGGCACGGGGTAATGCGCCCCGGCGTGCTATGTGCTGTCATGGCTGCGCAGCCACGCATCCAGCCCCAGCGCCTGCAAGAGCGGCATTGCTGAGTTATCGCGTGGTTTTTCTTGCCGCTGCTGTAGGCGTTGCATCTGTGCATAGTTTTGCCGCAGGTTATCGACATCCATATACGCCGCGATGCGCTCCGGTGCTGCAAGCAACGCCTCAATGCGGCCTGCTTCGTGCTGTAATAGCCCTGTGCGCAACGCCGGACCCATATTCGCCTTCTTCGCACGCCAGCGGACCACATCGGGCAGGTCATGCGCCAGCGCAATCCGCACGATGTAACGCCCATAGCCGTCACGCAGCTTGTAGCGGGCTGGCAAAGACAGGCACAATTGCAGCAGATCCGCGTCCCGGTAGGGATAGACGCCCTGAAAGCCGAAAAACCACTTGAAGGCCACATCCAGCCGAATCAGGCGATCATACAGCGGCTTTGCTAAATCCGCGTAATGTGCGGCGCGGCCTGTATCCTCTGGCTTATCGCTTGTGTATGCAGCACGCAGACGGTCCGAGAGGCTGACGCGCTGTGCAAACGCCGCGTTGATATGCGCTTCGCGTCTGGCCGGGTCTCCTGGTTGTGCAGGGCGTACCTGCTGCTTGATGCGGATGAGCGTCTTGGCGAGTGGCGAATAGCGCTTCCAGTAATCCCAGGTGAGCCGCTGCGGTGATGCGCTCATGCTTTGCAGGCGTTGCCGTGTGCGGCGCAGGCTGCGATACAGCGCCGGGATGTTATTGTGATAGGCCCAGGCAGCACGTTGCGCCTCACCATGCGAGACCGCACTATCACCATACAGGCCATCAAACCAGATGCGTATGCCGAGCGACTGCGCGATCTGTGCGGCGGCGTATTGGATATGGTAATTGGCATACAGCAGCGGCTCATCGGCATGGGCCAGCAGCGCGTCATACTCAATCAGTGGGTTGATGCTTTCCGGTGCGACGCTGTGCGCTGTGATGTGCCCCTGTGCGATGACCGCATCCATGTAAGCCCCTTCCTGCGCGTAGGCATCGCTAAAGCGCCCGGAAAAGCTGTGTATCGCTGGCAGTTCATCATGCAGGTGTTGCAGCATCGCCACAATAGACGACGAATCCAGCCCCCCGCTGAGGTTTGCGCCGATGGGGTAGGGTGTGCGGGCGCGTTCCTGCACCGCTTGCAAAAATACCTGCCGGAACGCATCGGCATAGGCCCGATCGTCGCGCAAATCGCGTTGTGCATTCAGGTCGTAATGCCAGTAGCGTTGTATGCGCAGTTGCCCACTGGCCGCGTCTTTGCGCTGCGTGGCCTCGACATCTAAAATCAGCGTGTGGGCGGGTGGCAACGCGAAAATATCCGCGTAGACCGTGCTGCTGCTATCCAGATAGCGAAACGTCAGCCAATCGGCCAGGAATGCATCGTTTAAGCGGGCACGTTTGCGCACACCGGGCAGCGCCATCAGCGCTTTAATTTCCGAAGCGAAGGCCAGCGTGCTGCTATATTCGTCGCCTATATCCAGCGGAATGCGCGTGTAATACAGGGGCCGTGTCCCCATACGATCAACCGCCGCAAACCAGCGCGAGCGCCTCTCATCCCACAGCACGAAGGCAAAATCGCCCTTCAGGTGCAATCCGCAATCCGCGCCCCAACGCAAATAGGCGAGCCGCAGCAGGTCCGCATCCAGTGCTGCTGTATCGGCTGCTAATGCTTGCAGCAGGTCAGCGCGGTTATCCAGCCGCACATCAGCCGCTATGACGACGCCATCCTGCAACGCTGGCAAGTAGGCCGCTTCATCGGTCACAGCGCTGTGGCCCTGACCGATGCCGACGCCGCGTGTAAAATCCTGATGGCTGTGTGCGCCTTGTGGGGTGCGATGCGAGAGCGTTTGCCACATCAGATGCATGTATTCGTCAATAGCTTCGGGTATGGCGATGGCGATAACAGCGCTCATGATGGTCCTTTTGGTTTTGCTGATTGGTCTTTCTGCTGATGATGACGTAGCAAGCATCTTAGCGCAGGTCGCAACGCAGATGTAGGCCGTGCTATACTGCAATGGTAGCAGCACACGATAGCCTGGCCGTGCGTTTTTCATAGCGGACGCAGCAAGCCGCGTCCCTACACAGCCG
>DAOTTW010000006.1:0-7170 GCA_034437615.1 Anaerolineae bacterium
CCACACCGTAAACAAGCGACATAAACAACGGAAAAATAGTAGATGCCAGCACCCCGTATGTATGACAAACTCACGGACCCCCTGACCGACATCACCACCCTGACCGAAGCCCTGCTCTCTGGCGCGTTTGGAGCTATGGGTGGCGACCAACGCGAAGGACTGAAAGACGTTCATGCGTCAGCGTGGGGGCTGTACACGCTTTTTATGGACATCATTACCAACGTCGGGCTAGAGAACATCGCCCTACAGGGTTACTTGCGGGATAAATTCATCGGCCTGATGGACCCCCTCATTGACCGCAGCCAGAGCCTGCTAAATGGCACCGACGGACCCCTGAGCGAAGAGCAAGAGATCTCGCTGGAATACATCCAGGAGGTCAGCTTGCTACTACGCAAGCACACCGATGCGCTCTGGCTCTATTCCCAACTGATGCACAAGCAGCTAGATGTGCGCCACGAGGCATTTACGCTCTCGGATGCGCTGGATGACTTGATCTTGCCCAGCATCGTGCTGGAAATTGAATATGAGCTAGTGTTGGCCGACAGTCAGGCGCGTGTCGTTGGGGATGTGGCGTATCTATTGCAGGCCATCGAAGCGCTAATCAACAACGCAGTGCAATTCCTGGGTGATGGCCGCGAAATCGCCCTCTATAGCAACATCCAACCCGGCGGTTGGCTGCGCGTGCGCGTCATGGATGACGGCATCGGCATCGCACCAGAGCAGCACAACCGCATCTTCGAGCCGTTCTATCAGATCGTAAACCGCACAGAAAACCTGGGCCTCGGCCTGACCATCGTCAAAGGCTTGATCGAAGGACAGGGCGGCAAACTCGAACTGCAAAGCGATAGCGACGCGGGTTCTACCTTCGGCCTGCTCTTACCACTGGCCACGCAAGGCACATAGGGCTTACGAGCATAACGCATGTTGGAACGATTGCTCACACCCCTGACACATACAATGGTGACAACCGAGGATATGCTGCGCACCGAGGCGCTACCTACAGAACAGCGCGAATGCATCCAGATTATCCACCAGGCGGCCATCGAAGCGTTCCGCTGGACGCGCCGCGTAATCCGCCGCTATGAAGCCGCTGGCGCGTTGGCGCTGCATCGGGCCTCGCACGATTGGCTGACGCCCTCCGGCAATATCATCAGCTTTTGCGATTATTTGCTCTCCGGCCTCGCGGGTGATATGCAGCCTGATGTCCATGAGCGCATCGAGACCATCTTCTACAAAACGCATGACCTGCGCCGCCAGATGACCAACCTGATTGACTACGCTTGGCTGGAAGCGCAGGCCGAAGCGCCCTTTAAGTCCTTCTCGTTGCAAGCCCTGCTCACACCGCAGATGGTGCCGTATCGCACGCCGTTGAAATTGCACTGGTACATCTCCGAGGCCCTGCCGCACGTTTACAGCAGCAAATTGCTACTGCATCACACGATGGTCAACCTGTTGGTGAACGCCTACCAATTTACACCGGGGCCACACGGCGAGGTCATCGTCGAAGCGCAAGACCTGGGCCATCACATACAGCTTACCGTCAGTGATACCGGCATCGGCATCCCCTACACCGAACAGCGCCACATCTTCGAGCCATTCCGCAAGGTGGACCCACACGCGCCGGGCCTCGGCCTGGGCCTGACGATAGCACGCGCCTTCATCGAGCTACAGGGCAGCCGCCTGCGCGTCGATAGCCAACCAGCAGCAGGTTCGACGTTTACGTTTACCGTACCACTGGCCACCAACAAAGGGTCCGTGTAGGGACGCGGCTTGCTGCGTCCGCTATGAAAAACGCACGACCACGCTATTGTATGCTGCTACCGCCACCAGCCAGGGTCCAGCATAATACATAATATATAATAGATGAATGCAGCAAAAAGCAGCCGACGCATAGCCCACACCTACAGACGCTAGACACGATGTAAGGTATAATGCGGCTATATCGCCAGACAACGTTAAACCTGCGGAAGCTAACCCACATGCCTGATCGTCCTCCAACCGAAATAGAAACAAGCGGAAGCGCGACACCGATGACACACGATACGCCGCCCGAAGTCCCTCACTTCCCTGTATTAGAAACAGAGCGCTTGATGCTGCGCGAGATGTCCCCACAGGATGTCAACGAGTTAATCAAGCAATTCGGCAACACGGAGGTGATTAAGTTCATCGGAATGCAGCCCATCCGCAGCATCGAGCAAGCCAACGAATGGCTGCGCTGGATGGGCGGCTACTTCCAGGCCAAAGACGGCCTGCGCTGGGCGATTGCGCTCAAGCAAGGGGCCGGGGCTTTCATCGGCTCTGCTGGCATTTACAACTGGAACCGCGAGGCCAACCACGCCGAAATTAGCTGTGACATCATGCACCCCTACTGGGATAACGGCTATGGCACGGAGGCCATGCGTGCCCTGATCGAATTCGGCTGGGAACACCTGAAGCTCAACCGCGTCGAGGTCAACATCATCAACGGCAACCAGCACACGCGCAACTTCCTGGAAAAACTCGGCTTCAAATCCGAGGGCGTGCTGCGGCAGCGCATCCTGAAAGGTGGCAAATACTACGACGTGCATATTTTCGGCCTCTTGCGCCACGAATATCGTTAGCACATGGCCAGCCTATGCAAGACGAACTGCTACAGCCACTAGCGCACATCAGCACAGCACCGGATGCGCTGCTGACGCAGACCGGACTCAGCGCTTTGCAACGTAAATTCACGTAACGACTCAGGCCAGTAACACCTGACAAGCTGAGCATGGGAGCACCTGCCCAATGGCCATTGAAAAACAGCAAACGCGCATGACCGCCGCTGACTTCTGGCAATGGCTCGACGCACGCCGTGCTGCTGGTGACACATCCCGCTATGAGCTAGCCAGCGGAGCAATCATCGCGATGGCACACCCACGCAAAATCAATTCCATCATTGCCGCCTTCGTCTTGCGCATGTTGGGGAATTTCATTGATGCACAGGCCATCCCTGCCTATGTGCTCGGTGCAGATGGCGGCTATACGCTTGGGCCGGATGACGCCCGCGTGCCGGATGCCTCCGTCATTTATATGGACCGCATCCCGGATTTAGAGGACCGCACGGCGGTTATCGCGCCGGATTTAGCCGTTGAGGTCATCTCGCCAAGCGAATCACCGCATCGCGTTAGCGAGAAAACAGCGCTGTATCTGAACAGCGGGGCACGCATCGTCTGGAATGTTTACCCCGATACACAAAGCGTCGAAGTCTGGACGCAGCAAGCGCAGGCCAGCAATATCATGCAGGTGCAACGTTTACTGGCAACAAATAATGATGTGCTGAGCGCTGGCGACGTGCTGCCCGGTTTTACGCTGCCACTACGCGATATTTTTTCGAGAGTGAAGAGTGAATATTGAAAGCGAAGAGTGAAGAGTGAAGAGTGAAGAGTGAAGAGTGAAGAGTGAAGAGCGCATGTCACACGAGACTATCATTTTAGATGATGCAATGGCCGCCTACATCACGGCCTATGACGAAGAACAGATCAACGAAGAAGCCCCAGGCTGGTATGAACGCTGGCGCAGCCGCATCTATGCCTGGGCCAGCGATAACCTCAGCAACGAGCTAGCCCATTGGCTGCTGTTCGTGCCGGATTTGTTCATGCTGGTGCTGCGCCTCATCCGCGATAAGCGCGTGCCCCTGATGGTCAAAAGCCAATTGCTGCTCGCCTCGGCCTACGTGCTGACGCCGCTGGATCTGCTGCCAGAGGGCGTCATGGGGCCGATTGGCCTCGCGGATGATCTGGGCGTGCTGACGCTGGTGCTGCTGTGGTTTCGTAGCCTGGCGCGGCTGGATAAGCGCATCCTCTACGATAATTGGTCGGGCAATGGCAGCCCCGAAGCCGCCATCCATGATGCCCACGATTGGCTACAGCACAACGCCGACAGACTCTTCAGCAACGACGTGTGGCAGACCATCCAGCGCCAATTCAAGCACAAAGCACCCAAAACCATCCGCACCGACAGGCCCGCGCTAGATGCAGCAGAAGCGCCCACGCAGCAAACCAACAAAAAGCGTCGCTGGCCGCGTCGGGATTGGGGACATGGCCTGATCTAACGCGCTAGGGCCGAAAATCCGGCGTCGGCTCGCTTGGGTCGGCCCCATTCTGTGAGCGGCGGAAAGCCGCAATCGTGCGGTAGGCAAACTGGCGCATCCGGGCGATCTGCCCCAGTGGGCGATGCTCTGGCAGGCAGCGCCAGGGGTTATACGCGATGTCTTCCGCAAATTGCGCATACCCTTCGCCCGAAAAATCCTGCCTGGGTATGCGGATACTGGCCACCTTCTGCAATGGCGCATCCCAGGCCACATCCACACGTTCAACGGGCATCGTCGCCGGGTCCGTCTGCACCTGCACGCAAAAATCCAGGTCAAACGGCTTGTCTTGCAGTGTCGCCTGCAAGCGTTCGCCCAGGTAATTCGGCGTAGGCTCCTCAGGCATTTGCAAAAATTCGTCTCGTAGGGGCGTCACAGCACGCACCGCATAGCGCACAGCCTGCCCCTCGCCCAGCAGATAGGCATTCACGCTGCTCCAGGCGATGCTCAACAAGTGCGGGTGCTTGTCGCCACTGTTGAAGAAATTCAGCATGGGCCGCCACTGCAAGTTCAGCAGGAAATACAGCAGCAGACGCGCAAAATTGCCCGACTGAAACGCAACCGTCAGATGAAAGAAATCTCGCGCTGTATTGGCAATAAAGCGCTCCTCACTGATGAGCAGAAAATCATGCGTCGTACTTGCCTCTGCGCCGTGCAGCAGCTTCTCACCGGGCACCTGCATCAGCTTCAGCGCGAACCCGCGCACGTCCCCGGCAATGTCCGGCCTGCCATCCTGAAAATTCGATAAGCGTATCCACGCATCGTAGGTCTTTGGCTGCGCGAACAGCCCCACTCGTAGCTTCTGCGGTAAATCCGGCTCAATGCTCACCCGTGCACGCACAACACCGTGATGCTTGGCGTGGGCGTCGCGCTTCATGGGCTGCGTGTAACGTGCCTTGATCTCATCTAACAGGGCCTGCGTGGTTTTCTCGGTCCATTCCTGCTCATCCGGCGCGATGATTTCCTGGGCCAATTGCGTCTCGCGTGGCATGGCGTCTCCTGCGTTGTCGTGTATGCGGTGCGATTATCGACATGATACACCGATTGCGTTTTCCTGCGAACAACTTGCCCGCATCGCAAACAGTTTCTATAATCAGGTATGTTAATGTCCGTTCCGTTCCTGGCACCGCACACGATACTTTTCTTTCATACAGGATTGACCCCTATGACAAAATTGATCGCACGTACATCGCTACTCGTTTGCACCCTGCTCATGCTCTCTCTGCTGACGCAGGCGCAGACGCTCCAGCTATCCTATGAAAACACCAACAGCAGCAACGTCTGGCAAATTCAGGGCGAACGCACGCTCGTGATTAACGGCTTCGACCTGACGCCGTTGCAACTGCCCAATAACCCGGCAGTCTCGTCACTGTCGCTTGATGTAGTAGCGCCCGTCGCTGGCCAGAGCGTGCAAGCCGTCGTCTATGGCGATGCCAACGGCGGCGCACCCAGCGATAGCACCCTGCTCGGCAGCCAAACCGTCACCATCGCGCAGGCCGGCGTCAACCGCATTACGTTCAACACACCCATCAGCATCACCGCACCCGTGATCTGGGTGGGCTTTTATCTGCCTATAGGCTTTGAATTCAACTCGGATACGTCCGGCGCTTCCGTGCTCACATACTGGGCCTGGTCCCCCGGCGCGACCTTCGACCTGAACACGCTCGCATCCGCGCAGGTCATCGGCCCCAGCGACGGCAGCGCTCCGGTCAATATCAACACAGGCGGCGAAGCACGCATCACAGCCACGATCATCTCCGGTGATGGCACGGCCACCACAGGCACAACGGGCAACGTAGCCAGCGGCAATGTGCTAGAGCGCAACGCTAGCGCGTTGGTCAACTACGGCGGTGATTGCGATGGCCTGTTTTACGACCGTGAGGACATCGACATCAGCGCACAGGGGCGTTTTACGCTGACCTGCAACACGCAGTTCGTGAACTTCAACCCCAATCAGATTAGCGCCGATGTCAACCGCTTTGTGCGGCAAGGGCGCTTATTCGACATCGTGGCCTACGGCGACTATCGTCAACCAGGCACCGAAAAACTGCGCGTGCCCGTTACGCACTGCATCGCGCCACCCGCAAGCGTCTTCGAGAATGCAGCATTGGGTGTCGCCTGGGGGGTCGCGGATAAATGGACGATCTTGCCCACTGCACGCTACGGGTCCCTACTGTGTGCAGAGTTGACGTATTCCGGCAAATTCTCCTACTTTGCACCCCTCAGCGATACCGGCGTCGAAAACGTCGATCTAATCTTCGACCGTACCCCCCAGCTAAGCCCGCATCCGGTGCGCTGCACCTTCCCATCGACGTTAAATGTGGCCGTGAAAAACAATGGCTTCGCAGCCACCAGCCGCAGCTTCAGCTTGCGCGTGCAGGATATTCACGTGCGCACCGGCACAGAGGTCTTTCGGCGCGAAGTTAACGACATCCGGCTAGAGGCCGGTGGCCGCTTCATCTGGGAGGAAGAGTACGTCATTGATGAATTCGTCGGTGAATTGCACCAGACGGTCATCACCATCGACCCCTACAACAACATCCGAGAGACCGACGAGAATTTCCAGGTGCAGCGCAGTGAATACATCCTGGATGACACTGGCTCCTGCCCGGATGAACCGCCCGCGAATTAGGCTTTTCCAGTAACTGCTCGGCCCTCACCCCAAACCTTTTCAGGGGTAGGTATTTCGGCGGACGCACCAGTGGCGCGTCCCTACAGACCTGTTGTGAATAATTGCGACCCTGTAGGGACAGGGCACTGACCTTCACAAGGGTAGGTATTTCGGCGGACGTGCCATTGCACGTCCCTACACAACCGTTGTAAACCGTAGGGACACCCAATGGGGTGTCCGGGGCGGCGTCAGCCGCCGTAAAATACGGTCAAACATCAAATGCCTACCCCTGAAAAGAGGGGGATTGAGACGGTGAGGGCCAACTCGCGGGCAAAACATGCCTGCCTGAGTCGTTACAGCTTAATCGACCAGCACCGACCCTAACGCCTGCAACACCAGCAAAATATCTTGATTCGTGATGCTGCCATCGCCGTTCACATCCAGCGTTTCC
>DAOTTW010000007.1:0-13587 GCA_034437615.1 Anaerolineae bacterium
CCCGTGCCGCCCGCCCCATCTGCATACGCTTCTCAGGATGGGTCAGCAAATCTATCACACCTTCGGCCAGCGCTTGCGGGTTACGCGGAGGCACCAGATAACCCGTTTCGCCCTCCCGCACAGTCTCGCTTGGGCCGCCCCGGTTCGTGCTGACGACAGGCGTGCCGCAAGCCATCGCCTCCAAGTTGGCTTTGCCATAGCTCTCAAAATCTGAGGCGCACACGACCACATCCGACGCCGCCATCAGGCGCTCTACATCATCACGGAAGCCGATATAACGCAGGTTGTCACGCAATAACGGGTCGTTTTCATGTGCGGATAGCACGCGCTGTTTATAAGCTGAATCTGCTGCCACGCCGAACACATCCTCACCCGCAACCACAAAACAGGCATTGATAGCTGGCATCTGCTGCAAAATCAAACGTGCCACCTGCTGAAAAGTCTCGTGGCCTTTCACGCTCTGAAAACGCGCAACCATGCTCACTAGCGGCCTATCGGCAGCGATGCCGAGTTCAGCGCGGATGGCGTGCGCGGCCTGTGCATCGGGCTGAAAGCGCGTTATGTCGATGCCGGAATAGACGACGGGCAGGCGCTGCGGCGACATAAACGGCGGCTGACCCAGGAAGCCATCGCGGATGGCCTGTGACCGCGCCACAGCAGGCAGTGCACGGAAAAACGCACGCTGCCAGAATTTCGGGCGGAACCACCAACCATGACACGTCCACACCACAGGCACCCCGGCACGCCACGCCGCAGGTGCAATCAGGGGCAGCGTGTGGTAATTGCTGTGCACCACGTCAATCTGCTGTTTGCGAAGCAAATCTGTCATGCGCTGCACCACCGGGAAGCGCGCCCACAACGCCGGGATAAACCACGTAGATGCGCCCCGATACGGCAAAATATGCACAGGCCAGCCAGCAGCTTGCCAGCGCTCACCCAGAACACCCATACGCGGCAACAGCAGATGCGGTGTGTAGGTTTGTGGGTCCAGGTCATGCGCCAGCGTCAGCAGGTCGGTTTCACCGCCGCCTAGCCCCACATACCACGACGCAAACAGAATCCGCATGGCCTAACCCATCAGCAGGATGCCGACGAACGACACCAGCGCCCAGCGTGCTTTGTGCAGCAAATTAGCGCGGCTGGTATCCTCTGCGAAGATTTGCGGCAACCACAGCGTCAGCAGCACGCCACCCAGCACACCGAAGAAGATTTGTGTATTGCCAATGACGCTGACCAGCGCCACCGGACCCAGCGCAATCGCACCATACAGCACGAATTGCCGCACGAGGAAAACGGCTTCGATCAGCGCTGCCGCCCCCATTGCCGTCCAATCCGGCAGCGGTTGATGGGCACGAAAGGCTTTGCGCACAGGTGCAGCGACCAGATACAGCACAACGCCACCCAGCGCATAACCCAGCGCCCCTTGTGCCACCGAAATCGCCAGCGTGCCCAGGTCCGTCACGAAGCGGTCCAGCACACTATCCGCCAGCACGCTGCTAAACCCCCAGAAGCACACGGCAATCACCATCAGCCAGAACGAACGCGATAACTTTTGCGGCACGCCACTGGCACCTTGCGCCGTAACCGCCACACTCGCCAGTAAAATCAGCGCGAAGCCGAGCAACTGCTGCACGCTGATCTGTTCGCTGAGGAAAACGACGCTCAGCAGCAGCACCACCAGCGATTGCATGGGCACCAGCACGATAATGCGGCTGGCTTCTTCGCGGGCGATAGCCTGAAAGTAAAACACATTGCCCCAGACGATGGTCGCGCCGGATAGCATCAGGATCAGCATATCGGCTAACGGCCACAGCACGAAGCCCGCCAGCGCCCACACCGCCAGGCCATAGAACACGTTGACGATAGACATGTACGTCAGCACGGCCAACGGCTGCGATAGCCGACTTGACACCATAAGTTTATCGCCAAAGTGCACGAATATCATCAGCATAGGCGAGAGGATTGCTAACGGTAGCCAGGTCATAAAGGTGATGTTGTCCTTGCAAATGCTATGGGCTTGGTTCGGCGCAGGATGGTAACGCGCTGTACGTCTCCGGCCAATTCTGCCCATAAAACGCCAGATATTCAGAGACGTGTGTGGCCCAGTAATCGTTGTTGTGCTCACCCACTGGGTGGACTTCATAGGTGTGGCTGATGCCGCGCCCGCTCAGGCGGCTGCTGAAAAGCTGCTGGCTCGGCCCGGACGAATCGGAGATGCCGTTATCCAGGTACATGCGCAGGTTCGCATCTTGCAAGAACGTGCTGTTCAGCGCCAAATCTAATGGGCTAAACGCGGGCGGTATCTCGTCCACGTTATTCGGGAAAAACGCGCTGTGCCCGCCGACACTAGCAAACACATCCGGGTGGCGCATGGCGATGCTGAACGCCCAGAAGCCCCCGCGTGAAATGCCACCGATAGCGCGGGTCTCGCGAGTGTTGAGCGTGCAGAAGCGGCGTTCGATGCGTGGCAGCAGTTCATCCAGCATCAGCGTCTCATAAGAGCGGTCCGGCGGGAAGCTATTACGCTGGCCGATGCGCCCCAGCGCAGGCGCGACGATCATCATCGGCGGCAATACACCCAGGCGGATGCCCTGGTCCAACGCATCATACAGGCCGATGTCCTCCCATTGTGTTTCATCCGTGCCCAGGCCATGCAGCAGATATACCACAGGGTAACGCCGCTGTGATAGTGAATAGCAGGGCGGCACGTACACGCGCACCGTTAGCGTTTCGTTGGCGCTCTCGCTGTCGTGCTCGATGTTAAACAGTTGGCCGCCTGTTTCATCACACGGGAAAGGCGTCGGTGTGGCGGTAAAATCCGGTGTGACTGATGGAATCGGCGTCCGCGTCTGTGTGGCTGACGGCGCGACGGTGGGCAGGCTGACCTGTGGCGCTTCGGTGATGACAACGCTGACGGGCGTCGGGCTATAAGCCAACGGCTCGCAGGCCAACAGCAACAGCGATAAGCCCCCGAATAAGTAAATAAGCGATACAGCGTATAAACGTCTCATCTGGATTTAGACCCGCATCCGGCATATGGTCGATACCGCGCCGCATTATACCTCACAGGTAGCACCACAAGAAAACGTGGACGGTGAAAATCGGTAGTCGTTAGGTGGCTGACGCCACCCCGGACGCCAAGAATGGCGTCCCTACGGTTCACGTTGGTCATGTAGGGACGCAGCTTGCTGCGTCCGCCGCGAAAAAACACGCGACCACGCTATTGTGTGGCGCTACCTGTACCCCACACATCCCCCCAGAAAATCAGGGATTTTTCTAATCTGAACCGTGCTAAACTGCTCCATAGGACGACAACAAGCAAATCAGGAGTAAGCACCCATGCAAGCCGCCTCCATGCGGGACAGTAACGATCGCCATAACCTGAATACCATGAACAACGTCGAATTGCTGGAATACGCCGCCGGTTTGCTGGATGCAGGCCAACGCCGTGACGCTCGCGAATACGTACAGCAGGCCATCCGCAACGATGCGCGTGATTATGACGCATGGTGGGCATTGGCGCAGGTCAGCAGTAACGAAACCGAACGCTTACAGGCTGTGCGCAATGTGCTACGCCTGCGCCCGGATCATCCTTACGCCGCCGAAGCGCTCGCGGCGCTACAGGACGGCAGCCAGGTAAACCGCACGTACAATCCGCAGGGTAAGCAGCACTCAAACGCGGGTCAGGTGCAGGTGCCGCATGGCGCATTTGCGCCCCGTCACGCCGATTATAAAGATTACCTGCCGTCGGCCATCCTGACGTTTCTGGCGTATTGGGTTTTTTGGTTTGCGGGCCTCTTCCTGAATATCTACTTTTTGCGGGATGCCGACAAAATGGCAGGCGTTGGTATCGAAACCGAGAACGTCGGCTGTTTGCGTGCGCTGCTGATTGTGAATCTGATTCCGTTCGCGCTGGGCGCTTTGCTGCTGCTCGGTCTATTAGCAGGGAATTAGGCTGGTGCAGGTTGGTGGGTAGCACCACACAATAGCATGGTCGTGCGTTTTTTCTCAGCGGACGCGCCTCGGCGCGTCCCTGACACCCCGTAGGGACGCCGTCTTTGGCGTCCATCGAAATATCTACCCTTGAAAACTCGAAAACCATTGGCACGCACCTACGCAGATTTACCCCGCAAAACACGCTAGCCGCTGAATTCCAGCACATCCAGCGCGAAGGGGGTGCGCGGCGGCACGTAAAAATTAAATAGCAGTACGTTCACGGGCAGCAACCAGCGCTGATCCCAATTGCTGACGTACAGCCGATCACGTCCCGCGTCATAGGCTAAATCACTGCTACTGCGGAAACCCTGCGCCAGATATTGCAACTGCCCGTTACTGGCTTCAGCGTCGTTATCGCTATCAGCCGCATCACCCACCTGCAAACGCGCCACACGGTTACGCGCCAGCGCTGTGACGTAAATCGTGCCATCGGGTGCGACGGTCAGGCCATCAAAGCCGGGCAGCGGGTCGTCGCCCGTGTGCTGATAGAGCGTCTGTGTGGCGGCTTGTGTGTCCTCCGTTGCGACGGGCACCGCATAAATCAGATTCACCAGTGGGTCGGTGATAAGCATGGCTGCTCGCGTAGGATCGTAGGCGATGCCTGTCGGCGCGTATTGGTCTGCAACCGCCAAATTAGGCGTTTCCCACCAGATAACACCGTTATGGCCGTTGCTATCGTAGCGCCACACGCGGTCCGGGCCGCGATCTGTGATATACAGCTTACCGTTGGCATCCGCAGCGATGTCATCGGGCAGCACCAGGCCCGCATCACCAGAGGGGTCAAAATCGCGCAGGCGTTCCAATTGGCCGAAACCGTCATCGCTGATGCGCCACAAGATCGCCCCTTCAGCGCTCAGCGGCTCGATACGATCCAGCACATACAACGCGCCGTTCGCCAGCGTTAAACCACTGACAGAGCCGATGTTTTCCAGTGTATCCGGCACGGCTTGCACGTCGCCAGCGGGCGTGATGCGCCAGATCGTACCATCCGCATAACTGCCCGTGTACAGCGTGCCATCTGCGCTGATTGCCAGCGCCGCCGGGTAAGCGGCTTCACCGGGTAGGACCGCAAATTCACGCACACTGACATGCTGCACGTCTGCTAAAACGCTGGCCTCGGTGCGTGTGCGTAGGCTTTGCACGGCCAGGTAAAGCGTCAGGCCGACGAACAGCGCGATAATCAGCGCTAGAATAGCGAAGAAAATCAGCCGACGTTGCCAGACAGGTAAAGCTTGTAACATTCTCGACATGGGTTCAGGACTCCGTTAAAACTCGTCTCGTATGAATTGTAGCAAGCGTGTGTTAGGGTAGCACCACAGGAAAACGTGAACGCTGAGAATCGGTGATGGTTTGCATCTTCACCGATCTTATAATATCTTGATTCTATAGCCCATGCCGAGATTTCTAAGTGTGACATCATAGTGCAAGCAAATACCCGCATAGACCTGTCGCACCAACAAAACCCAAAGAAAGAACCCGAAACAGAAAGAACTTAAGAGCCATGTCTGAGATCGACAGCGCAACCAAGCAACAAAACCCGCCCATGCAAACGCTCCACATCATCGCCCTGGGGATGTCGCTGGTCGCTATTAGCTATGGCCTGGGACGCTATACCTTCGGGCTGTTCGTGCCAGAAATTCGCGCCGAACTTGGCATCGGCACAGCGGTTATCGGCACGGTATCTAGCATCAGCCACATCGGTTACATCGTCGCCACCATACTGTGTATGCGCTTGATTAAAGGGCAATCGCCACGCAGGTTGATCTTGTTCGGCGGCCTGTGCGCCGCATCTGGTTTGCTCATGCTGGCACTGGCAGCTAACGTCTGGGGGCTGGCCGTTGGCGTCTTTGTCGCCAGCATGAGTGCGGGCTTGATCTGGACGGCGATGCCAGATGCGGTCCGCCAGTTACAGCCCGACGACCGCCATGCTACCGTATTGGCCTGGACGAACGCAGGCACAGGCTTCGGTGTGCTGCTTGCGGCCCCTATTGCCCTGCTGATTGTTGATTGGCGCATCGCCTATGGCGTGTATGTGCTGCTGGCCCTGTTTGCGACGTTGTGGTGTGTGCTGACAATGCCGCACCTGCGCCCTGATAGCGACACGCATGTAGAGCGCTTACGGCTGACGTGGTTTATCGGACCGCGCTCGCGCCCCCTGCTCGGCATCGCGCTGGCGGTTGGCCTGATCGGTGGAGTGTACTGGACGTTTGCCGTTGACCTCATCAACACAGCAGGCATAACGCAACCCTGGGTTGGGCGCATGGTCTGGTTCGCCAGCGGTGCAGCAGGTGTGCCGGCGTTGTTCGTCTCGCGGGCTATTCACAGTGTCGGCTTGCGCCGCGTCATCCCGGTGATTGTCGGGGTGTTGGGGCTGGCGATGGGCCTGTTGGCGCTGTTCCCGACGCAGGTGGGCTTTATCCTGCTATCGGCGGCGTGCTTCGGCCTGAGCTTTGTCAGCATGGCGGGCTTGCTTTCTATTTGGAGCGTGCGGGTTTTCAGCGAACGCCCATCCGCTGGCCTGGGGGCGGCACTCATCTTGATTGCAGTCGGACAGGTCATCGGCCCTGTCCTTGCTGGCTCGTTGGCAGAATTCATCGGCTTGGTGCCGATCTTCTTCGGTGGGATGCTGCTTGCATTTGCCAGCAACGTCTTCCGTCCGCCCCCACATGAAGACATCGAGCATACGTAGAGTACAGGTTGGTGCAAATACTGTGGCAGTTTGCGGAAGCACAGAGGCGCGTCCCTACGCATATAAAGTTGTGAACCGTAGGGACACCCGATGAGGTGCGGGCTGAGTAGTTAAAAATTCTGAGACGATTCAACGCCTGTGGTGTTACATTACATGGTTATGGTTGATGGTGGATAGCGCGTTATTTATTTGAGGACGAAAAGATGGTTATAGATGCGAAAGAACTTAGTGCGGCGGTTTTTCGTCAGTTGATCGGGGCAGGTGCCGCGTGGATGGCGCAACATGAGGACGCGGTGAACGATATGAATGTGTTCCCCGTGCCGGACGGCGACACAGGCACCAACATGCGCTTGACGATGCAACGCGCCGACCAAGACGTACAGGCGCTAGACGACGATGTGAGCGCCATGCAGATCATACAGGCTGCCGCGAAAGGGGCTATGAACGGCTCACGCGGCAATTCGGGCACGATCCTGGGCATGTTGTTCGAGGGTTTTGCGGCGGATTTAGAGCAGGCCGGGGTGCTGGATATGCAGCACATCGCGCAGGCCATGCAAGCCGCTGTGGACTTCGCCTATGATGAGATTTCGCAGGTGATGACCCCAGTTGAGGGCACGATCTTGACAGTCGCTAAGCGCGTCTCCGAGAAGGCACAGGTAGCACAACAAACAGCAGAAAGTCCAGTAGATTTCTTGAAGGCGTGTGTGTCGGCGGCGTGGGCGGCAGTCGAAGCGACACCGCATCAGTTGCAGATGCTGAAGGACGCAGGCGTTGTCGATTCTGGTGGCATGGGCTTGGCGTATATCCTGGAAGGGATGCAACGCGCCTGTAATGGCCAGCCAATCGAATACACGCTATCCGACGCCACAGGCAACGCACACTACACACCGACGCAACGAGCAAACAATCAACCCACAGAGATAGACCCCGCCCAGCACTACGATGTGCAATTTTTGATGCTACCCGGCGAGCAACCGCTGGACGTGGACGCCGTGCGCAAGGCAATACGTGAAATGGGCGTGTCGCCGCTGGTTTATGGGGATGCGCAGCAGGTGAAGGTGCATATCCATGTCGATGACCCCACAAAGCCTTTTGCTTATGCCCAGCAGATCGGCGCTGAACTGGATGAAGTGGTTGTCGAAAACCTGCATTTGCAGGCACGACGCCAGGCACAGCAATACAAAGGCGCAAGCACGACGGATGCAGACGCCGAAACACCGCATGGCGTCGCTGTAATTGCAGTGGCGACGGGCGACGGCCTACAGGAGGCGTTCCGCGCTTATGGGGCGACGCATATCGTCTCTGGCGGGCAGACGATGAACCCCAGCACCGGGGATTTTCTGTCGATCATTGACACACTGCCCGTCGAACGTGTCCTGATCCTGCCCAACAACAGCAACATCCTCATGGCGGCGCAACAGGCCGCAAAATCACGCCCGGATAAGCAGATTCAGGTGGTGAAGTCGCGCAGTATCCCGCAGGGTATCGTTGCGCTGCTGGCGTTTGGTGATGCCCTGCTGACCAATGATAACGGCGCTGAACTCGTGCTGGATGACATCATCGACGCGATGGAAGAACGCATGGAGCAGGTCCAAAGCGCAGAGATTACAACCGCAACACGGGCCGCCCGCTTTGGCGATGTCGAGACGGCTGAGGGCGATTTAATCGGCTTGCTGGACGGTGAATTGATTGCTTCTGGTCAGCGTATGCAGTACGTGCTCGATGAGCTATTTGCGGCTGCGTCGATCAACGATTATGAACTGGTGACGCTTTACTATGGCGCGGATACCTCCGAGCGCGAAGCGGATGATCTGCGGGGCGAACTTGAAGTGGATTACCCCGATCAGAAATTTGAATTGGTGTATGGGGGCCAAGCGCTGTATCCGTACATCATCAGCATGGAGTAGCATCCGACCATAGTAACGTTAGCCGAAAGTTTGCCTTGAATGCCGTCGCGCTGGTGCTAAGCTACAAAATACTAACGTCAACTGTGGTTAAGCAAGCGGAGCGTGTCAGCAACTTAGCAAGAAGTTGTTGTTTTGGTTGACCGACAAGCTGGTCGGCCTACATAGCCCCGCGTGGTATGCTGGCCATGTCACGGCTTATCCATAGCTCGCGTTAGCGGTCTTGCTCGTTTACCCGACGCTATAGTGGTTCGACCTGTTCCATGCCTAGATTTCATATTGTGACTGATAGCGCAGCGACCTTTGCAGACCTGCACTGGCTCCAGCTTTACCCCGTGACGATTGTCCCGAATCGCATCGCTGTCGATGGACAGCACCACCTGCATGATAGCCTGTTAGAAGCGTCTGCGGACCACGACGCGATTAACCGGGCATTGGCGGATGTGAACCGCGTGCCGCGCCTGCTGGCCCCCACAATCGCGGATTTTGCAGCCGTGTTCGTTGCGCTCTCCGATCAGGCGGACGGGGTTATTGTGCTGGTCACCTCGCGGGATATATCGCAAAGCTGGCAGAATGCGCGTGTGGCCGCCCAACAAATGAACGGCAAATGTGCCTTCGAGGTGATCGACTCGCGGACGATTTGCGCTGGGTTGGGGATGCTGGTGCATCTCGCTGCCCGTGCCACACAGACCGCCGCCGACTTTGAGCAACTGCTGCAAGTGGTGCGTGCGGCGGTTGAGCGCGTTTATGCAGCTTATTACGTAGAGACACTGCACCGTCTGCGGTATAACGGCATCATGGATAGCGCACACAGCGCGCTGTGTACGATGCTTGGCATTAAGCCCTTCCTGAGCATCGAAGAGGGCCGCTTGCTGGTCACGGAGAAGGTGCGCACGCAGGCACAGGCGATAGAACGATTGGTTGAATTTCTGGTAGAATTTGAAGCGTTAGATGATGCCTTAATCGTGCATCAAACCGACCCAACCGACGTGTACCTGCACGACCTACAGCAACGCCTGCAAGCCGAATTCCAGGGGCGGCGCTTCGCACTGGTACGCTATGCTGCGCCGATGGCCACACTAATTGGCAATGATGCGGTTGGGCTGGTGGTGCTGGAAAGTGAATTGGAGCATTTTCACGATGACTTCTAAACGCATACGCATTGTCACCGATAGCGTCAGCGATATTCCCGCTGACCTGCTGCAAAAATACCAGATTCCCATTATCCCCTGCTTTGTGAATTTCAACGGCGAAAGCTACAGCGATAACGGCGTAGACCTGGACCGCGATGAGTTCTATCGGCTGCTGCCGGATATGAAAAAGCAGCCCACAACCGCCGCGCCGACCATCGAGAGCGCCCGCGACATCTTGCAAGAAGCGCTGGAAGGCTACGACCATATCGTCAGCCTGCATGTCTCTGGCAAATACAGCACCACGATCAATAACGTCAAGCTGGCGGCGCGTGAATTGCCAGAGGGCAGCGTGACGGTGCTGGATAGTGAATCCTTTAGTATGGGCATCGGCGTTCAGGCCATCGTCGCCGCAGAGGTGGCACAGCAGACGGGCGATGTGCAGCAGGTGGTGCAGGCCATCAAGCGCGTGCAGGAGCTACAACACACGTATGCTATCTTTGCCACGCTGGAATACCTGCGGCGCAGTGGACGCGTGAATGCGCTGATCGTTAGCGTTGGCTCCCTGCTGCAAATTAAGCTGATCGTGGATGCCCGTGAGATGGAGATTAACCCCGTGCACCGCATTCGCACCTTTCGACGCGCCGAAAACCAGCTAGAAAAGCTGGTGCGGGCACAAGCGCCGCTGGATCGGCTGATTGTGCTGCACATCCGCAACGAAGCGGGCGCACGCGAATTCTTAGAGCGCGTCAAAGACATCGCACCAGCCGATACACCGATTGTCGAAGTCGGGCCGACGCTCGGCACACACATCGGGCCGGGGTCGTTGGGCGCAACCGTCCTAAGCGCATCCTGGCGTGATGTGCTGGACAGCTAAACCACGAAAATACACAAGCAAGTAACGAAAAACGAGCAAGGGCAAAGCACAATGCCAACACCAATGGAAACCCTGGTCAAAATCCTGAAGTTAGAGCGCGAACAGGGCTGCGAAAACCGTGCTGTGATCGGTGGACTCGGCACCTTCGGCCCCAAATGGCAGAAGCAGGCCGCCGATCAAGCCCGCCGCCCCGAACATGTCGTACTGGCAGAAGAACTCGGTGAACTGCTGCATCAGTACGAAGAAATCGACAACCGCACAGAGCGCCTAAAACAGATCAACTACATGCTGGACCGCATCACAGGGCGCGTTCCGGTGCCGGATGACTACGCCGAACGCCTGGAAGAGGTCAAATCGACATTTCATCTGCGGCAGAACCGACCAGCCACAAGCGATGACAAGAAAGGCGCTGGCGATAAAGAAGGTAGCAACAAGGGCAACGGCGTGCGCTACCGCGTTGGCTCTGATGGCTCACACGTCATCGAAAGCGACCGCCGCCGCCCCTCGAAGGGGCGTGCACGGCCTGCGATAGACTACGACCGTAGCTATGACGATGGCTACAAGCCTGTGCAGTCCGGCAAGCCAGATGTCAAGCCTCTGCCGACGCTGGCCCGTCCGCCGCGCAAGCCACGCGGCAAGATCAACCCGGACGAAGCCCGCGCCGCCTTGCAGGATTTACAGAAGTCCGTGACGGCCATCAAGGGCATCGGCAAGGCGTTAGCCGAAAAGCTCAAGGTCATGGGGATTTACACTGTCGCGGATATGCTTTACTACCTGCCGCGCCGCTACGATGATTACACACGCCTCGCCTACGTCGCCAAGCTAGAACCGGATACAGTCGCTACGGTTATCGGCACCGTGCAGCACACCGAAATTCGCGCTGGCCGCAACAACCGCCGCGATTTCTTCATGACCGTCAGCGATGGTTCGGCAACGCTCAACGTGACCTGCTTCGGGCAGCATTTCCTGATTCGCAACATCCGACAGGGCCAGCAAATCGTGCTCAGTGGCAAGGTGACGACATATCGTGACCGCTTGCAGATGACCAACCCCGAATGGGAAGCGCTCGATAGCGAAAACCTGCATACCATCGGCATCGTGCCCGTCTACCGCCTGACGGAAGGCGTCAAACCGCGCGGCTTCCGGCGCAGCATGAAGCGCGCTGTGGATGAATGGTCGAAACGCATCCCGGATTACATCCCAGAGGCGACGCTCGAACGCGCTGAACTGGCCGATTTAGATTGGACGATGCGCACGCTGCATTTCCCTGAAGGCTGGGATCACCTGAACCATGCCAAGCGGCGCTTTATCTTCGATGAATTGCTGCTGCTGCAACTGGCGATCTTGCGCAAACGGCGCGATTGGCAGGCCGTGCCCGGTCAACAACTTGAAGTAGACGATGGCTTCTTGGAGGATTTTGTCGAAACGGTCTTTCCCTTCCCATTGACAGGCGCACAGCAGCGTGCAGTGGCCGACATCCGAACGGACATCGCCAAAAAAGTGCCCATGAACCGCCTGATTCAGGGCGATGTGGGTAGCGGTAAAACGGCGGTGGCGGTCACGGCTATCGGCATGACGCTGGCCAACGGCAAGCAGGCCGCGATGATGGCCCCTACCAGCATCCTTGCCGAACAGCACTATCGCGGCATCGAAAATTCGCTCTTGCGGATGCCTGGTGAGCACAAGCCCGTGATTGCCCTGTTAACCAGCGCCCTAAACACCTCCGAACGGCAGTCTATCTATCGCGGTTTGGCCGATGGCTCGATTGATGTGGTGATCGGTACACACGCGGTTATTCAGGAAGGCGTCGAATTCAAAGATTTGGGGCTGGCCATCATCGACGAACAGCATCGCTTCGGTGTGGCGCAGCGCGGTGCATTACGCGGCAAGGGCCACAATCCGCACCTGCTAGTGATGACCGCCACGCCCATCCCGCGCACATTGGCGCTGACCATGCACGCCGACCTGGACCTGACCATTATTGATGAGAAGCCGCCCGGTCGTTATCCGGTGCAGACGCGCCTGCTGAAGCCCTCCGAGCGCGAACGCGCCTTCCAGTTCATCGAAGATCAGGTTAAGCAGGGGCGGCAAGCGTTCGTCATTCACCCGCTGGTCGAAGCATCGGAGAAGATCGAAGCGCGTTCGGCCACCGAAGCCTACGAAGAATTGCAGCAGGTCTTTCATCGCTATCGGGTCTGCTTGCTGCATGGCCGCATGAAATCCAGCGAGAAGGATGAGATCATGGGCGCATTTGCGGATCAGCAATATGATGTGATGGTGACGACTTCCGTCGCAGAGGTCGGCGTGGACATCCCGAATGCCAGTGTGATCGTGATTGAAGGCGCGAATCGTTTCGGCCTCTCGCAATTGCATCAATTTCGCGGGCGCGTGGGGCGTGGCCAATTTCAATCCACCTGCTTGCTGATACCGGATAACGACACACCCGAATCGCGTGAGCGCCTATCGGCAATGGAGCAGACCGACGATGGCTTCCGCCTGGCAGAATTAGACTGGAAACAGCGCGGCGCGGGCGATTTGCTCGGTACGAAGCAGAGCGGTGGCACGGTGCTACAACTGGCCGAAGCCATGACGCCGGAGCTGGTCGCGCTGGCACAGCAGGAAGCCCGCACGATTTACGCCGAGGATGCCTACTTGCAGTCGGATGAGCACGCCTTGCTCGCGGAGCGCGTGCGGATGCTGCACAACGACGAGGGCGACATGAGTTAAGCCTGGCACTTTGTCCGCAACAGCGTTAGCGGCTATGCCGGGGAAGCAGTGCCCGATGCATCGGTGAATAGCTGATGCAGCCTTTTGCGTAGCATACGATACTGCTGTAGAATAACAACAATTTAATGCTGCGTGTGGCGTGGGTGCCACATAAGAACGTGATGAACCTTAGAGAGAGACCTAGCACACTTAATGGAACGCATCGCAGTCTATCCGGCAAGCCTTGATCCGATTCACAACGGCCATATCGACATCGCAACACGG
>DAOTTW010000008.1:0-57103 GCA_034437615.1 Anaerolineae bacterium
AGGGCATTCCTGAAGAAATCACGCTGGGCTTCATCGTGCCGCAAGCTGGCACAGTCGGCATCCTGGTCGAAGATCAGGGCCTGAGCAGCACCATTCTGGAATTCGAGCTAATCGAAGACTAGCGCCATCCTGTAGGGGAGGGTCATGACCCTCCTTTTCAGGGGTAGGTATTTCGGCGGACGTGCCATTGCACGTCCCTACACAACCGCTGTGAACTGTAGGGACACCCAATGGGGTGTCCGAGGCGGCGTCAGCCGCCATAAAATACGGTCAAGCATCAAATACCTATCCCTGTAAAGGGGGACCGAGGGGGTGAGGGCCAATTCGCAGGCAAAACATGCCCGCCTGAGTCGTTACGGCGCTTGCGCGTCTCGCTAGCAGTTCACCGTCACGCCCAGCGCTTCCAGCACATCCACCAGGAACGGCAGGTTGTCGTACAAGCACAGCGCATCCACCAGCACCGCCCCGAAGATCGTGATGCAGCAGCAAAACAGCATCAAGCCAATGCAGCCGAACAGCAAAATACGCCCGATGCCCCCGCCTTCGTCCTGCCGTAGCTCATAGGGGTCGATGCCCCCATACCCCGGCGGCGGCGCATACATGCCCTGCTGCTGCGCATAGCGCGGGTCTGCCCCGGCGTAAGCGGGCTGTTGATACGCCTCGCCTTGAGCATAATCCGCTTGCCCATAGACCCCCTGCTGGTAAGGGTCAACCGGCTGCGGTTGATAGGGGTCCGCTGACGGTTGGTAAGGGTCGGCGGGCTGTGGCTGTGGCTGATAAGCGGGCTGTAGCTGCTGGCCGCCCTGCGCTGGCTGGTACGGGCCGTCGTCAATGGGCTGGGGTGCTGATTGTGGGGGTGGGGTATTGCCGCTCATCGCCGCATCCGGGCGCACCAGTTCATAGCCCAGCGTCACCGTTTCACCCAGGCCGATCATATCGCCGTTTTTCAGCGCCGCCGCCCCCGTGACGCGCTTGCCGTTGACGAAGGTGCCGTTCGTGCTGCCCAGGTCCTCGATTGTGTAGCCTTCTGGCCCACGCATAAAGCGCAGGTGATGCCGACTGACTTCGCGGTCGTTAATAACGATGTTATTGGTGATGTCGCGCCCCAAGTTGACGACATCTTCTTTCAAATCATACACCTGGTTAGGCTGTGGTCCCCGGCGCACAACCAGACGATATGTATCCTGCCCCTGTGGTTGCATACGTGATTGCTCCATCCGCGAAGGTTAACGAGTTCGTGTGGAAAGACGATTGCTGGTTTGATTGTGAATAATGTCGCAAGCCAGAAATGACGAAACAAGCGCAGTATAGTTTTAATCCGCATAGCTGTCAACGTAGCACACAGGCGCTAATCTGTGCGCAGGTGCTTGTTCAGCAAGCGCTGCACTTTATCCGGCGAAACGCCATAACGCGCCAGCAATCGAGCACCCGCAGGCAGCAGCGCCATCACCAACAGCAAATGATCCGCACCGACGTAGTGGCTGCCGAGTTGCTGTGCCTTGTCGATGGCCTCATTCAGCAGCACCTCAACGCTGACCAGGGCCGGTGCCTCACGCGCTTGCAAACCAGCCAGCAGCGCATCGTCGTTTAGGCCGCTGTTGTGCAGCACATCAGACATCACGCCGCGCCGCTCCCACGATAGCGCCAGCAGCAAATGCCCCAGCCCGACTGTGGGGTGGTCGTGCGCCACCGCCGCCTGCTCAGCCGCATTCAGCACGCGGCGCGACAACTCGCTCAGGCGTGTGTTGCGCCGCACCGCCTCCAGGCTGAATTCGCGCCGACCATCCATAATCACATGGCGCACCCGGCGGCGAATCTGCTCCGGTGTGATTTCCAGCAAGCGCAACAAGCTAATCGCATTGCCCAGGTTCGTGCGCGTGATGCCAAGCAGCAGATGCTCCGTACCAATGTAATGATCGGCCAGCCATTGTGCTTCGTCTTCGGCTTGCTCCAGCGCCTCATCAAACGACGCATCACGTGGGATCGGCTCTGATGACTCTGGCACAGGCGTCATCAAGCGCTTCAGATAAACTTCGGCCACCGCAGGCGGCAGGTCAAAATCCTGCATCACCTGCGCCCCCACGCTGCCCTCCGCCAGCACCACCCCAACTAATAAATGCGCCGTATCCTGATAGGGGTGCCGGAAGCGTGCGGCCAGGTTAGCCGCATGGCCCAGGGCGCGGCGCGTATGGTGGCTATAGCGGTGATGACTTGCCATGTGGTTATTTGCGCCTTTGGTGGTTGCTTACGTACAGGCCATGCGTGCGGCTCAGCGATGAATTATAGCCCTGATGCCTGTTGTGCGACAACTGAAGGTTTAGCCGCCGCTTAATTGACTTAAAATTAATTTTTACATCGCAGTCGGCCATGTCTAAATTATTTCTTTACGCTTTGCGTTCCTAAAGCACGCTATACTGTTGCCGATACGCTCATCATCTTTGATTGTCACAAAGGAATTTCTCTATGGCAAATGCACCTGTTTCCGCTGTCGCCGACGACAACCAGCACCCGTTCAATACACCCGCCATGCCGGAGCGCGTCTGGTTGGAACTGCACCGCGAAGGGGATGCCTGCGATGTGATCGTGCGCATGGAAGACGGCGTCGTGTATACCTCCCTCTTTGTGACGTTGCCCTACCTGGAACGCCAGATGGACCTGTGCCTGGAAGCCACTCGGCATATCGAGGATACAGCCCCCGTGCGCTATGCCGTGCTGGATACCCCACACATCCTGGTCGATCAACTGACCAACGATGTCATCGAAGATACCATTGATAACCTGATCGCGATGGATGTCTTCGAGAGCCACTTCACCCGTGTGACAGCAGACAAACACACCGCCCACACGGACACGCGAACTATCAACGACGGTAAGCTGACCACGCAAGAGGTGGCGGCAGTCGTGATTTCCGATGTCCTGGTGACGCGGGGTTAACCCGGCCTTCGCAACGGGCAACACAACCCGCTGCACCCACACACCACACGACATCACCACATCACAGCCTGCAACGCACCCGCTAGCATCGGGGTGTAGACATGCCACACGGTTTGCGTGCGAGAAGCGGCGTGCTGTGGCATGGTTGCGGCTTGCTATCCTCTGTTTTCATTCACCGCCCCCCCTTCTATAATCAGCTACCGTCATTCAGAGACAACCCAATGGCCCCCTTGTGGCTTATCTGCAATCCGTGACATCACAAAAGAAATCGTAGGGCGCGCTGCTGCACGTCCGCTACAGCATGAACACATGAAAGGAACCAGACCCATGCCAGAAGAACGCTACGAAGACAGCCACCTCTACCGCTTACGACATTCGCTGGCACACATCATGGCGCAAGCCGTGCTAGAGCGCTTCCCAGAGGCGAAAATCGCCATCGGGCCACCCATCGAGGAGGGCTTCTACTACGATTTCGACTTGCCGCAGGCACTCGCTGATGACGACCTGAAGGCCATCGAAAAACGCATGAAGAAAATCGCCGGGGGCAACCACGCCTTCACCATGCGCGAGATCACACCCGAAGAAGGCCGCGAACTCTTCGCAGACCAGCCCTACAAGCTGGAACTGATTGACGATCTCGTGCAAGGGCGCGTGGATGAAAACGGCGAGACCATCGCAGACCCCGCCGAAAAGCTGACGATCTACACGCAGGATGGCTTCACGGACCTGTGCCGGGGGCCGCACGTCGAAACCAGTAAAGCAATCAACCCCAAGGCGTTCAGCATCACCCACCGTCAGCCCGCCGGGGCTTACTGGCGCGGCGACGAAAAGCGCCAGCAACTCACGCGCATTTACGGCACCGCCTTCGAGACGCCGGAAGAACTCAAGGACTATCTGCATCGGCTGGAAGAAGCCAAGAAGCGCGATCATCGCGTGCTCGGTGAGAAGCTCGGCCTCTTTATCATTGATCCACTGGTCGGCAAGGGCCTGCCGCTGTGGTTGCCGGATGGTGCGACCCTGCGCGACACACTGGAGCGCTGGCTGCGTGGCCTGCTGCTGGAAAACGGCTATGAGCCTGTCGTCACACCACATATCGGCAGCATCCACCTCTACGAGACCTCCGGCCACTACCCCTACTACAGCGATAGCCAGTATTCGCCCATCGACGTAGACGGCGAAAAATTCATGATGAAGCCCATGAACTGCCCGCACCACATCATGATGTTCAAGCATGGCCTGCGCAGCTACCGTGAATTGCCGATCCGCTATGCAGAATTCGGCACCGTATACCGCTACGAAAAATCCGGTGAATTACACGGCCTGACACGCGCACGCGGCTTCACACAGGACGACGCCCACCTCTTCGTGACCGATGAACAACTCGACGCTGAATTCAAGCATGTGGTGCGGCTGGCGCAGCATGTCTTCGCGGTGCTCGGCATGGGCGAGTTCCGGGCGCGTGTGGGCGTGCGAGACCCGCAAAGCACCAAGTACGTCGGCAAAGACGAAGCGTGGGAAATCGCGACCAGCGCCATCATCGCGGCCTGTGATGAAATGCGCCTGAAGTACACCATCGAAGAGGGCGACGCCGCCTTCTATGGCCCCAAGCTGGATTTCGTGTTCCGGGATGCGCTCAAGCGTGAATGGCAACTCGGCACGGTGCAGGTGGATTACAACCTGCCGGAGCGCTTTGAACTGGAATACATCACCGCCGATAACGAGCGCAAGCGCCCGGTCATGATCCACCGTGCGCTATTCGGCAGTGTGGAGCGCTTCGTCGGCATCCTGATCGAGCACTTCGGCGGCGAGTTCCCGCTCTGGCTGGCCCCAACGCAGGGCATGATTATCCCCATCTCGCAGGAGCACAACGAAGCAGGTGAAGCGCTGCGGCGGCGTTTGCTGGCCACCGGGATGCGCGTCAAGATCGACGTGCGCGATAAGAACATGCGCACCAAGATTCGCGACCACCGCAAGACGGGCGTGCCCTACCTGCTGCTGATTGGCGACCAGGATATTGCCGATGGCACGGTTAGCGTGCGTCTGCGCACCGATGAAGACAAGGGTGCCATACCCGTTGATGACTTCATCGCAATGGCGCAAGACCTCATCAACACGCAAAGCCTGGACATCTTCAAAGAGGCCGTCACATAAACTGGCGTCCGACACAACGGGGTAGCACCAAAAACGCACGACCACGCTATTGTGTGGTGCTGCCACACCCTTTAGCGTATAATAAAATCAGACAGTCATCATGCGTGCCCATCTGACCGCTAATGAGCCATAAGCGAAAGCACATCCCATGACCGAGCCAGTTACAAACACACCACAGCATACCGCACATGCACCAGAAGCGCCGCCCGTGACGCTGCCCAAACTCACACCGGATAACTTCATCAATCGTGAACTCAGCAGCATCCAATTTCAGCGCCGGGTGCTTGAACTGGCCGCCGAAGACGGCATTCCACTGCTGGAACGCATTAAGTTTCTGGCCATTGTCGGGGATAACCTGGATGAATTTTTCATGGTGCGCGTCGCCTCATACATCCAGAAGATACAGATGGGCATCACACGCACGCGACCCGATGGCTACACACCACAACAGCTTGTGCAGAGCATCCGCGAGGAACTGACCGCGCTCTACGTCGAGCAACGCCACATCAAAAAAGCCCTGCTGGAACAACTCGACGCGCAAGGGGTCAGCATCTTGAATATCAGCGACCTGACGCCAGCCCAATACACTGCCGTGCGTGAATACTTCCGCGAAGCTGTCTTCCCGGTGCTGACGCCGTTGGCGGTTGACGAAGCGCGTCCGTTTCCGTTCATCTCGAACCTGAGCCTGAATCTCGCCATCTTCCTGGAGCGTGACGGCGACGAAGACAAAGACGACGCAGAAATGGCCTTCGCACGCCTCAAGGTGCCCGTACCGGATATCCTGCCGCGTCTGATCAATCTCAACGATGTCATGGCGCGTCACGGTAATGCCGGTGATACGAGTAGCGCTGCCAGCGCTACACGCACACAGGGCCAGCGCTACCTATGGATCGAGGACGTTATCAAGGAGCATCTCAATGATCTGTTTTCAGGGATGCACGTCAAAGAAGCCTATCCCTTCCGTGTGGTGCGCAACGCCGATATTGATTATGAGCAGGAGCGCGAACACGAAAACGGCAACAATCGTGATTTCATGTCATTAATCGAGGCCAGCGTCCGCGAACGGCGTTTCGGCTCAGTGGTGCGCGTCAGCGTGCCGGATAGCATCAGCCAGCACATGCTAGACCGCCTGCGGCATGGCTTACAGGTGCGCGACGAGAACGACATCTATTTCATCGAAGGTGCGCTCGGCACCGCGAATCTGATGGAACTGGCCAGTGCAGATCGACCCGATTTGAAATACGACCCGTTTGTGCCGCGCCTCAGCGACCAATTCATACAGGCCGAAAACATCTTCGACCTTATCCGCCAACAGGATATTCTGCTGCATCACCCCTACGATTCGTTCAGCCCGGTTGAAGACTTCTTCCGCACAGCCGCCAGCGACCCGCAAGTGCTGGCGATCAAAGCCACACTGTATCGCGTCGGCAAGAATTCGCCCATCGTACAAGCGCTGATGGACGCCCGCGAAAACGACAAGCAGGTGACGGTGCTGGTCGAGCTTAAGGCCCGCTTTGATGAAGAAAACAATCTGGAATGGTCACGCGCCCTGGAAAGCAAAGGCGTGCACGTCATCTATGGCGTAGAAGAACTGCCCATCAAGACGCATTCAAAGGTGGCGCTGGTCGTGCGGCGTGAAGGTAGTAGCGTGCGGCGCTATCTGCACCTGGGCACAGGCAATTACAACGCCTCCACAGCTCGCCTCTATACCGACCTGGGCCTGATGACATCCAACCCGCAGTTAGCCGACGACGCCACACGCCTGTTCAACCGTCTGACGGGCTACGCGCCGGATACCACCTATGAGCGGCTGTTGGTCGCGCCGGAATACCTGCTGAATGCCTTCCTGCGCCTGATTGATAACGAGATCGAAGCGGCAAAGGCAGGCAAGGATGCGCGGCTCGTCTTTAAGATGAACCAGCTAGAAGAAGATCGCATCATCCAGCGCTTGTATGCAGCATCGCAGGCAGGCGTGCAGGTCGATCTGATCGTGCGCGGGTTGTGCTGCCTGCGCCCCGGCATCCCTGGCATCAGCGAGAATATCCGCGTGGTTAGCATCGTCGGGCGCTTCTTAGAGCATAGCCGCATCTACTATTTCCAGAATGCCCCGCGTGACCAGCAATACTACCTGGGTAGCGCGGACATGATGCGCCGCAACCTCTATAACCGCGTGGAGACCGTCTTCCCGGTGCTCGATGAAGCGCTGCGCAAGAAACTGCGGCGCTTCCTGGCCACCAGCCTGCGTGATAACAGCGGCGGCGCATGGGAGTTAAAGCAAGATGGCCGCTACCATCGGCGGCGTGATGCAGCAGACACAGGCGATGCCGTCCGCTCGCAAGCAGCGCTGATGCGCGATAGTTTCGGCCTGCATATCGACCTATAGCGCTAGACCGCTTCGCGCAATGTGTCGTCGCCCTCATGCTCACGCTCTTTTTGTTGCCGATACGTGTGCAGGAATTCGTTAATCGCAAAGACCAGCGCTTCTTTCCAGGGGCGCTGATCTTTTGAATACACGCTCAGGCCCATTTCACCCTGCGCCGTCACCAGAACGACTTGCGTCGCACCATCTGCGCCTGCCTCAGCGTCATCCGCCACCCGCAGATAAGCCCGCCGGATGTCCTCTAGTTGCAGGCTGTTGACGACCAGCCGCCGCAGCGGATACTGATAGACGACGACCATTTCCTCGGCCACCGCATCAAAGACGATCACACGCACGCGGGAGCCAATCGCCACGACCACGCCCATCGCAATCGCCGCCGCTGCCGTCAGGTTCAGGCCAAGAACGGCCATATTGATGCCGAGCATCAGCACAATACCCGCGAAAATCCATTCCAGGCGCGGCAATTCACGCAGCAGCAAGCGCTGTTTGGTCTTTTCGATAATGTCGATTTTCTGAAAGATGCTGACTAGCACCTCGGTTGCTCCTTTTTTTCTAGCGTTTCAGCATTGCTGCTACCTAGCGCTTGAAGAGGCCGAATAAGCCGCGCTTCTTGCCCGTGTCGGCGTTATCGGCCCGTGTGATAGTGGCGCGTAGCTCTTCTAGCAGTTCAGGTGGCGCTGATTTGTGCGTGATGCCGTTCACCAGAAAGTCATCAACGGTTTGCTTGTGGCCTTGCTCGAAAACCGGGCCGTTTGATGTGAACATCCAGCCCGACCAGACCAGCGTTTGTGTTTCCAGGAAGTAACGCACGGCGTGGTGTTTGTTGCCGCTCTGCCATTCCCATTCGTGTTTATCTGCTTTGCGTGTGTACGCGGCCATGTTGTTTCGTCTGCTCCCTGCTTAGGCCATCCCAACAAAATAATTGACACGGCTTGCCGTGTCCCTACGAACGATGCCCTGTAGGGACACCCTTCTGGGTGTCCAAGCGGTGTCAGCCGCATTGCCGATGTTGCAAGAGTTTGACTTGTTTCTTAGCTGGAAAAACCCTTACAAACTTATGATAGCTGGCTTGCGTAAGCGTGCGATAAACGCCAAAGGCAACGCCTCAGCCCTCACCCCGACGCCCGCAGCAACAACAACACAAGCAACAGCAGATCAACCAACCAGGCAGGCGCTTGCACGGCAGCCTGTAGCGTCGCTGGCGGCGTCAGCGCGATGGGTGCCGCAGTGGGTGGCGGCTGCTGGCTGGGCACAAAAGGCCGATCAAACGATTGCGATGGTGCGATTTGCAGCGGGGGCTGCACGGCACGCGGCGTAGCAACCAGTCGTTGTGCGTTCGGACCGGGCGTGTATTCAGCGGGGTTCGGCAGCGTTGGCTGTCGAAACTGTTCTATGGTGATCTGGGAATTGGCCGTAATCTGTGCGGCGCTGCCACCGACCAACAGGCCAAAGCAGCACAGCAAGCAGCCCAAGCGCATCAGGTTTCGGGTCATTCGGTTAGCATCCCCTGCACTAGTTGTACGATCTCAGCGCCATTCGGCAGCCCCTCACGCCAGAGCAGCGTCATATCCAGCGCGAAAGCAGGCAGCATTTGAAGATAATCAGTCAGCATGACATCGTAATCACTTGGTCGCATCACTTGCGTTGGCTGGGGCTGATCGTTGGTTTTGTCGGTCATGGTGTTGTCCCTCTGCTATAGCACGATGTTGACCTTCGGCTCCTGCCCCTTGCGTGAAGCAATGAAGATCAGCTTCTTGGGCTGGTTACCGTTCAGCGCACGCTGCGCCGCCTCGGATGCCAGCGCCAATTGCTTCGCCTCATCCTCAGCGACATCGGGCGGCACCTGCACCTTGTCTCGCGGCTTGCCGTTAATCATCACCACCAGATCAACCGCGTCTTCTTTGGCTTTCTCGGCGTCGTATTGCGGCCAGGGCTGCGTGTGTACGCTATAATCCCAGCCCATACGCGCCCACAGTTCCTCGGCCATGTGCGGCGCAACCGGGGCCATCAGGCGCAGCAGCACGCTAACGGCGTCACGCCATGCGGTTTCGCCCAGGCTGCCGGATTTCAGCGCATCGCGCACGAAGTTCTTCAGCTTCATCTGATCGGCCACCGCACGGTTAAACGTGAAGCTCTCAAACGCACTGCTGACATCGTTGATGGCCTGATGTACCTTGCGTTCGACATCGCGGTTTGTCGCCTCGTCGCCGGGGCCATGCGCTTGACTGTTCACCACAATATCCCAGACATCGCTCAGCCAGCCCGTCACGCCCTTGATGTTGTTTTCGTTCCAGGGGCCGCCCTTCTGCCAATCAAAATTGAACATCAGGTAGCCGCGCACCGTGTCAGAGCCGTAACGCGCCACTAGCTCATCAGGATTGACGACGTTGCCCTTGCTCTTGGACATGCGCTGGATTTCCAGATGGTGCTTTAGCTGGTTGACCGTGTTCTCGCCTTCGATGTCAGGGATGATGACCTCGGTATCCGGCGTTGCTTCCACGATTTCGACGGTGCTGCCCTGGCCGACACGCAGCACATCTTCGCGGCGGCTCATCAGTTCACCCACCACGCCATCGAAGCCTTGCGGCACGCTGTTGCGCTCGGCCACTTCGATGCGCTCCGCAAACAGGCGACCATTCTTAAACGTCCCCGTGCACAGCAGCCAATCGCCAGGGCGTTCAGCGCCTAGCACCTGCCCCTGATTGCGCAGCAGCAGCATCGGCTCATCAAACGCGCCTTCGGGGTCGCGGCCATGCTGCTTCATGATTTCGGCGGCTTCATCGTAAATGCCCAGGTCACGCAGCGCCTTCGTAAAGAAGCGCGTATACATCAGGTGCATGGTGGCATGTTCCGCGCCACCCGTATACACATCGACAGGCAGCCAGTACGCCGCTTCTTGCGGGTCAAACGGCCCCTGATCGTATTGCGGCGACAGATAGCGCAGTTGATACCACGACGAACACATAAACGTATCCATCGTATCGGTTTCGCGGCGCTTGCCATTGCCCGCATCCAGGAATTCCTCGTGGTAGGTCAGCGGGCTACGACCACTCGGCAGGAAGTTCACGTTTTCCGGCAGTTCAACGGGCAATTCGTCATCCGGCACGCTGGCTGTGTTGCCGTTCTGATCGTACACAATCGGGATGGGGCTGCCCCAGTAGCGCTGGCGGCTAATCAGCCAATCCCGCAGGCGATAGTTCACGTCCTCACGCCCGATGCCCTGTGCTTCCAGGTAATCAATCACCGCGCTGATAGCCGGATTTTTGCGGCCTTTTTCGCCGTTGTTCACCGTGCCATCAAATTGACCGCTGTTTATCATGGTACCGGGGCCAGCATAGGCTTCTGTCACGTTCTCCATGTCAAAATCAACGTCTGCGGGCGGCTGCACAATGGGCACGATATCCAGGCCGTATTTCGTCGCGAATGCAAAGTCGCGTTGGTCGCCAAAGGGCACGGCCATGATCGCGCCTGTGCCGTAGCTAATCATGACGTAATCCGCAATCCAGATGGGAATGCGTGCTGCGTTCACCGGGTTGATGGCATACGCGCCCGTCCAGACGCCGGTTTTCTCGCGTTCATCCGATAGGCGCTCGATCTCGGTGGCGTTAGCTGCCTGCTGCACGTAGGCCTGCACCGCGTCGCGCTGCGCCGCCGTCGTGATCTTCTCCACCAGCTTGTGTTCGGGGGCCAGCACCATAAACGTCGCCCCCCACAGCGTATCTGGCCGCGTCGTGAACACCGTGATGGCGTCGTCGCCTGCCTCGGTCTTGAACGTGACCTGTGCGCCCTCACTGCGCCCAATCCAGTTGGTCTGCATGATTTTCACGGGTTCGGGCCAGTCCAGCGCCTCAAAGTTCAGCAGTTCGTCGGCGTATTTCGTGATGCCGAAAAACCACTGCGTCATCAGCTTCTGAATCACAGGCTGGCCGGTGCGCTCGTCCTTGCCGTCAATCACCTGCTCGTTGGCCAGCACCGTTTGCAGCGTATCGGACCAGTTGACCAGCGCCTCACCGCGATAGGCCAGGTCGTTCTCATAGAATTGCTTGAAGAACCACTCGGTCCACTTGTAATATGCCGGCGTGCTGCTGATGGCCTCGCGCTCCCAATCGAACATCGCGCCCATGCTACGCAGTTGCTTGCGCATCCGCTCAATGTTGGCGTAGGTCCACTTCCAGGGATGAATATTGCGCGAGATGGCGGCTTGTTCGGCGGGCAGGCCAAACGCATCAAAGCCCATCGGGAATAGCACGTTATAGCCCTGCATACGCATGTAGCGGGCGCGTGCATCCGAGGGCGTCATGGCGTACCAGTGGCCGATGTGCAGGTCACCGGATGGATAGGGCAGCATCGTCAGGGCGTAGTGCTTGGGCTTGTCCCAGTCCACCTGAGAACGGTATAGCTGCGTTTCGTCCCAGCGTTGTTGCCATTTTTGCTCGATGTCTTGCGGGTTATAGGTTGCGCTCATGGTGTGTGTGTCTCTCCGAGTTCGTTGGTCGCGTTGTGCTATGAGTCATGGGCAAGCTGTGTTGCGTGCTGAACGACGCGCACAGTAATAGCAAGGGTGCCTGCATTGTACCAGCGAAAAAGCCTGCATTCGCTAGTAAACGTCGGCGCAAATACTATGGCGGTTTGCGGACGCACCGAGGCGCTTCTCTACGAACGGTGCCCTGTAGGGATGCCATTCTTGGCGTCCGAGCGGCGTCAGCCGCATTGGGGGTTCATTTCCGCCGTGCTTTACTGGTTTTAGCTGCGGCTTTCGCGTTGCAAATGGTGAGTGACCGGAGAGTGTAGGGGCGGGGAACGGCAAGGCACCGCTACGCAAGTAAAAAGCGGGCGGCCTCGGACCCTATGCAATAGATGTTGGGGATAATCTTCATCGTGCTACCTGTGCGATCCGATAACGTTTACTTTCAGGAATAGAGCGCAGCACGCTGTACCCCTGCGCACACAGCATCCGCTGTTGTCGTGGGGGTCCGGCGTGCCAGACCTAAAGAGACTAATAGCCCTGATTGTACGGGTTGTCATCACGATCAACTTGTGGCGGATTATCATACACGGGTACGGGTACTCGTGCGGGTTCACGGTGCTTGTAGTCAGGGTCCAACAGTTCGTTCAGGCGGTCAGCTACTTCACGCCCAATTTCGACCAGATCGTCCCACAGTGTACGCCCGTGCTCATTCATGATGTCGGCCTTTCAGCTTTGCATCTTGGTGCTACTGTACAACTCAGTGCCATAATTGGCATGTTACTTTCTCGGTGCATCAGTGGACCTAATGAGACTCGAACTCATGACCTCTTCAATGCCATTGAAGCGCTCTCCCAACTGAGCTATAGGCCCTGCTCTACTCAAGCAGTATAGTAAGCGTCGTGTTGCCTGTCAATGGCGTGTTGACAACGCTCAGGACGCGCCAACACCCTGCTTACGCAATGCTTCTCGCATCTCCTGCGTTACATCATCCGGCGGGCTGACAGGACGCGGACCACGCGCCAAAAAATCCTCGAAGGTTTGCTCGTTACCGCTACCCGCACAGGCGCACCCCGGTTCATCAAACCAGCGGATCACGCGCTCATCGTAATCAATTTCTGCGCCCATGACGCCATTGCTGCTTGCGTTGTGCCACATCCACGCGGTTTGCATACCGCTTGCTCCCTTCGATTAATGGCTATTCGTAACGGCTCAGCCCTCACCCCAAACCCCTTTACAGGGGTAGGTATTTCGGCGGACGTGCCATTGCACGTCCCTACACAACCGCTGTAAACCGTAGGGACACCCAATGGGGTGTCCGGGGCGGCGTCAGCCGCCATAAAATACGATCAAACATCAAATACCTACCCCTGTAAACCCCAAACCCCTCCGGTCTTCCCCGCCTACGGGGGAGATGTACCGCAGGCGTTTATTTAACCGACGTTCAGGATATGCGCTAAGCCTCGCTGATTTCCAGCAAGGTCTGCCCACGCTCCACCACATCGCCCGCCTTGACATGCACCTGCTGCACAGTGCCATCAGTCGGCGCGGCCACGCGAATCTCCATCTTCATCGCTTCCAACACGACAAGCGTCTGACCCGCCTCGACGCTATCACCCGCGCTGACCGCAACCGCCATCACCTGGCCGGGCATCTGCGCCGTCAGGTCACCCGCCGCGCCTGCGGCCCGCCTGCGCCTGCGCTGGTCGCTGACGGTAAGCGCAAAACGCCCACCATCCACCTGCACATAACGCTGATCGTCCGCGCTAGCCGTGTATGCAATCTGCTGCTGCTGCTCATGCCGCAGCAGCCAGCCGCCATCGGCTAGCTGTGTGGCCTGTATTACAATTTCTCGGCCATCCAGCATCACCTGATAACGGCCATCGGGCAGGCGTTGCAGGTCTAGCGTGTGCGTCTGATTGTTGTGTTCGTAGCTGTAGCGCATCGGCTTATCTTATCTCATGGGCATTCGGCGTAATTCGGGTAAAGGCGCTGGCTGGTTTCGGCTAGCTCAGCAACTAGCTCAGCAGGATACACAAGGCTAAGACTACGCACCGTCGAATCGTCTAGCGGATGCAGCCAGTAGTGAATGCTGTACGCTATGTCGTTTAGTTCACCGTCAATCTGATACAGCCTGACACCGCTCGTCGTCTCGCACTGTGCGGCGATCTGCCAGGGCTGATACGCGCCCCAGATGACATCCAGAAAAGCCGCATCGAAGAACGTCTCAATCGCCGCCGGATCACCGAAGTTATAGGCCACCACCTGCGCCAGTGCGCCGGATGCGTTGTTTTCCCAGATGATGCTCGGCTGGTTGTTCTGGTCGCTGGCATCGCGCACGCGCCAATTTGCCGGGGTCAGGCCCGTATCCGCGAAGGCAAACAGGTCGTACAGTTGGCGCTCAGCCAGCATCGGCTCCGGCATCTCTAGCACAATAGCCACTGCTGAAGCTGGCAAACCTGCGCCCGTTGCTGGTTCCGGCTCTGGTGTGGTCTCCGGCAGCAGGTCTAATGGCGCGAGTTGTGTCGCCTCTGGTGTGTGGGTCGGCGTCGCCATTACTGGCTTTACGGGGATCGTCGTCGCCTGCTGCACCACCGCAACGGGTGTCAAGTCTTGCTCCATTACAATAGTCTGTTCCTGACGTACCCCGAAAAACAAATAACCCAGGAACATCAGCAGGCTTATCAAAAAACCGATTACAGCGCTCATTGGCCCTCCACATTAAACCTGTGTGATTGTCTGCACATCATCGAGGAACTGCTCAAAGGCAGCTTCATGCGTCTCGAACTGTTCATAACGCCCGGATAGCAGGATAAACGACTGCCCAACAGAATCTAACATCCACACTTGCCAGCGCGCTTGGAGTGTTTGTTGGAAAATCTGCGATTTATCGACAACGGCCTCGCTCATAAAAGCCAAAAAGCCGATCACTGCGATTAACACAATACTGATTACTCGCAATGGTCCGGCAACCGATGTGGAAGCCCATTCAGAACTACTAATCGCCACAATGCTTGCCGCTAGACAAAAAATGATCGCCCCACTGAATAACGGAATTCGCTTGCCAAACGAATAACGTGACGATAGCCTGCGTTCTTCACGTTTGGCTGCTTTCAAGTGATCTAGCCATTCGTACACAAAGCCTTTGCGATTCGCAGACAACTTTAGTGCGTCGATGCTTTCTTTCAGAGAATCAGGATTGATCGTTATAACCGTAGTCGGGTCCGAAAGCCGCTTTACGATCCGACGTCCATACACCGGGTTGAATTCTATGCTTGCCATAGCTCGTTCGTTCCTAATCTGTTTTCCTAACCTAGTTTACATCGGTTTGTCCACTTTGGTGTGTATCATCGCCTATGTCAGTCTGAGCACTGCTGTAATCTGTTCTTAGTCGGCTTGGTGGAAAGTCCTCATGAGTAACAAGGGTCATGAAATAACCTGGTTCGTTATTGCGGATAGTGTCTAACCGATACCAGAACAATTTCAAAGCTTGCTTATGTGCTAAGCCTTCGTAGTCATGCGTTTGCTGTAACAGCCTTTTGCCATCAGTCTCATACGCATTGGCCTTCTGCTTGATGCTTTGCAAATCGGCAGATGACCTTTGTTCGAGTTTACCTTGCCAAGATTCCAAAAAAGCAATTAAAACGGTGGGCAGTAACACCAGCAATGGATTCACAGCTAGCAATGCAACACTTAAAGCTGTCAACGCGATAATCGTTGGGCGTATTGTCTGCCGTATTTGCTCACTATTTTTGACTCGTCTTTCTTGTTCAAAGATGGCTGTACGCCAATCATCAAGTTGACCCAACCAAAGTAAACGCAACTCTTTTTTCTGTTCTTTATCAAAGAGGGATGAATTAATCAAATCGTAGTAGCGTTGCTTCTGACGTTCCCATTCCGCTTTTGTCACCATGCAAGCGTTGCCCCTAGCCCCCTAAACGGAAATTATCCCCGCGTGCCCAGGGATTATAGGGGTCGCTCTCTGGCATGGTGGCAGCATCGGCGCTTACGCTTGCCTGCTGCGCCGTGCCCGCAAAATCCGACAGGGCAGCAGCAATTAGTGCCAACTGCGGCAACGCTGGCTCCGGTGGCAGCAGGCTTTGCAAATTGGCATCCACAAAGTGCGTATCGACCTCACCCGCAATAAACGTCGGATGCGCCAGCAACACCTGCAAAAAATCAATATTGGTCGTGGTGCCCAAAATCACCAGCTCGCGCAGCGCCGTCTGCATCCGCTGGATCGCCGCGTCACGGTCTGGCGCATGGACAATTAGCTTGGCAATCATCGGGTCATAGTGAATCGTGATGGCGTCGCCGGATTGGATGCCGCTATCGGTGCGCACATCGGGCAATTGTGGCGGGATGAAGCGCTGCACCGTGCCGATGGCAGGCATAAAATGGCTGCGCGGGTCCTCGGCATAGATGCGGCACTCTATCGCGTGGCCCACCTGCTGCAAATCGTCCTGCGTGAAGGGCAGTGGCTCCCCGGCGGCGATGCCAAGCTGAAGCTGCACCAAATCCTGCCCCGTGACCATCTCCGTTACCGGGTGCTCGACCTGTAGGCGCGTGTTCATCTCCAGGAAATAATAGTCGCCGGAGGCCGTCGCGATGAATTCCACCGTACCCGCGTTGACATAGCCCACAGCTTGCGCTGCCGCAACCGCCGCCGCACCCATCTGCGCACGCATGGACTCATCCAACAGCGGCGACGGTGATTCTTCGATGATCTTCTGGTGGCGGCGCTGCACGCTGCATTCACGCTCGAACAAATGCAGCGCGTTGCCATGCGTATCAGCCAACACCTGAATCTCGACGTGGCGGCCCTGCTCGATGTAGCGTTCCAGAAAAATGCGTGCATCCCCAAAGGCATTACGGGCCTCGTTGCTGGCCGCAGACAGCGCATCCGGCAGCGCTTGCGGCTCCCGCACTACACGGATACCCTTACCGCCGCCGCCACCTACCGCCTTGACCATCACCGGGAAGCCGATCTCATGTGCAGCGGCAATCAATTCGTCCTGCGTGGCGTTTTCAGCCTGATAACCGGGTACAACGGGCACACCCGCCGCTTGCATCAGGGCGCGGGCTTCGGTCTTGACGCCCATCGCACGCATAGCCGACGCCGGCGGCCCAATCCACACCAGGCCAGCAGCCTGCACCGCCTGCGCAAAATCCGCCACTTCGGATAAGAAGCCATACCCCGGATGCACGCAATCACACTCGGCGCTCTGTGCCACCCGCACCAGCGTTTCGGCCACCAGATAGCTCTGGTTCGGTGCTGCTGGCCCGATGTGATAGGCTTCATCCGCTAGCTGCACGTGGCGGGCCTCTGCATCGGCCTCTGAATACACCGCAACCGTCTGGATGCCCAGTTCACGGCAAGCGCGGATAACGCGCACGGCAATTTCTCCACGATTGGCAATCAGGCATTTGTGCAGGTTTGGCATGGTCTCGCTCGATATACCCTGAATCTAAGCTGGCGGCTAAATCGGCGTTGCAATTGCACGCCTCGACACATCATAATGCACACCGCATCATCGCGCAATTCTGCGACAGTCAACCCGTAAGGAGCAAAAACCCCCATGCTGAGCCGCCTACAAAACATCACTAATCGCCAGGTGCTGCTGATTCTGGTCGTGATCGTCGTCGCGACTAGCGGATTTTCTGCCCTGATGAACCTGACAAGCGGTACGCCGGATTTTCGCTCCTGGGCTGAGGGCTGGCTGCAAAACTTCAGCACCGAGATGATGGGCGCAATCGCCACCTTTGCCCTGTTTGAGTTGATCGTGGCCAGCCGCCAGGAAAAACAGCGGCTCATCGTGCAAATGGGCAGCAAGGATAACGCCACCGCACAGGGCGCAGCACGCCAGTTACGCGCAAACGGTTGGCTGCGCGATGGCTCCCTGGAAAACGTCGATCTGAACGAGGCCGACCTCAGCGAAGCCAACCTATCCGGGGCCAATATGCCAGAAGCGGACCTGCGCGGTTCGCGTCTGGTACGGACGCAACTCAGCGGCGCGTACCTGCGCAAGTCCGACCTGCGCGAAGCCGTCGCCATCGAAGCCAACTTCAAGCAAGCCAATTTAAGCGGCTGCAAGATCAACAAAGGCCAATTTCACGGCGCAATTCTGGAAGCCGCCGACCTCGAACAGGCCAATTTGCGCGGGGCCGACCTCAGCGAAGCCAATTTGTTTGACGCCCAACTGAATAGCGCCTTCCTACAAAACGCCAACCTGCATATGGCGGTCCTGCTCAACGCCGAACTGCGCAACGCCAACCTGAGCGAAGCCAATCTACAGCAGGCCAAGCTCTTCAACGCCCGCCTGAGCGATGCCCGCCTGCACGAAGCCGACCTGCGCGAAGCCAACCTCGTCGCGGCTAACCTCAGCGAAGCCAACCTCAGCGAAGCCGATTTAACCGGGGCCGACCTCAGCGAAGCCGACCTCAGCGAGACGGACCTCAGCGAAGCCAATTTTACGGGCGCAAACCTGCGCGACGCCGACCTGACGCGGGCCAACCTGATTAGCGCCATCCTGGTTGATGTGCAGATGAACCAGCGCACCATTTTGCCGGATGGAACGCGCTGGCAAGCCGACACTGACCTATCGCGCTTCGGGGCCGTCGTCGCCCACGATCAGGCGTCTACCTGACGTTTGGCCAAACCCTGATGTAGCCCTGGCGTAATCTCTGGCATAATAGTCCCGTGCGTACACTGGCAAAGAGCCACAACAAGGAGCCGCTTATGCCCACGCAAAACCCGTTTAGCCGCATCTGGCAGGTCACACGCAATACGTTAGGCGTGGGCGTCAAGCGTGACTTGATCGACGCTATCCGCTATGGCTCCGAGGAAACCGCACAACAGGCGCTCGCAGAACTGCGGCGGCGCGGCTGGCTGACCAATGGAGCGCTAAAGGGCATGGATATACGCGGCGCACGCCTGGCCAATGCCGACCTGAGTGGGGCCAGGCTACACGGCGTTCTGCTTAATAACGCCAGGCTGCAAGGGGCTGATCTCAGTGGCGCAGACCTACAAGCCGCTGCCCTGCAAGGCGTCAACCTGACAGGCGCAAATCTGACGGGCACCAACCTGCACCAATCCGTCGGCAGTGGCGCAAACCTGCAAAACGCCATCCTGAAGAACATCAATATCAGCAACGCCGAATGGATTCACGCCAGCTTCGAGGGCGCAAATTTGCAGGGCGCTAACCTAAATTACCTGGATGCCCGCGAAGGCAACTTCGTACAGGCTGACCTACGCAACGTCAATTTCCGCCAGGCCTCGCTCAGCCGTGCCAAGCTGACCAGCGCAAACCTGGCCGACGCCGACCTGAGCGGCGCACATCTGCTCAGCACCAACCTGAGCGGCGCGAATATCTCCGGCGCGACGTTCACAGGCGCACACTTCAACAAAAGCACACGCCTGCCGGATAGCACCAACTGGAGCGACGAACGCGACCTCTCGCAATTCGGCGCAATCGGCTGATCTAGCGGCTGACGTAATTCGCCCCGAATACATCAATCATCAAGCGCACCAACTGGTTACGGTCCGGCACCCGCACCCGCCCCAACCCCGGCGCTTGATAATCAAAGCTGTAGTCCGCGCCCATCGCCCCCATCGTGATTTCCTCCGGGCGTAGATCACTCATCGACAAGCCCAGGTAAATCATGTCATTGGCTGGCAAATTGCTATACAGATGGCCACTCAGTTCACGTAGCAACGTCGGGGCCTGTATCACCAGTTGTTGCAGGCGTGCCGGGGCCGATAAGCGCTCATACACGCCGCGCAAAATCTGCAACTGACGCTCACCCCGCCGATAATCGTTGTCGCCGTGCCGCGTGCGGGCATACTTCAGCGCACGCGCACCGTTCATCGTCTGCAAACCAGGCGACACGAAAAACGGGCTGTAGCCATAATTCATATCCGGGTAAGTCGGGTCATTGATCGCATACGGCACATCAACGTCAACGCCGCCTATCGCGTCAATCAGCGTGATGAACGCCTCAAAATCGAAGATCAAATAAGCGTCAATGAACATACCCAGGTTATTTTGCAACGTCTCCATCGCATAATATGGCCCATACCCCTCGCGGATGGCTTCGCCCTCCACCAGCAACGTATTCACCCGCAGCAATTCACCCGTTACCAGATCGGGAAAGTGCATATCACGCGGGATGCTCAGCACACCCACGCGGCGCTCAAAGGGCGAAAAGCTCAGCAGCAGCAGCACATCAGCGCGGGCATTCAGGTTATTACGCGCTCCCGGTCGGCGGTCCAGCCCCAACACCAGCATCGTGAAGCGTGAACTACCGTCCCAGCTTGCATCCAACGTTATCGGTGGGCCATCATCCTCAAAGTATTGGGCGAACCGCTGCGCCTGTGCCCCCGGCGTGATGGCTAACAGGCTCAGCAATAACACGGCGATCAATACAGCCAGCTTGTTCATTGGTTTCGCTGTCTTTCTCTTTGTTATTTTCTTGCGAATGTCGTGCAAGCCGTATCTTACGCAGGTTCACGCCAGAGTCAAACGCGCATAGCAAGCGATTGACCCACGCTGCACGAAACTGCCTATCACACTCCAACGCCCCACGCAGTAAAATCAACAGGACAAACCAGCAGAAAGTCATCGCTATGTCCGAAACCATTCGTGTGCTAATCGTCAACGACGAGCCAGATGTCTGTAATTTGTGGTCGATGATGGTCAACCGTCAGGCCGATATGGAAGTCATCGGCACCGCCAACGACGGCGACAACGCGATCAAACTCGCGACGGATTTACAGCCCGATGTCGTGATGATGGATTACATGATGCCAGGCATGGACGGCATGCAAGCGACGGCAGCAATCACACAACAGATGCCAGATATGCGCATCGTGATCTACACCGCGCACCCGGACGCCCACGCCCGTGCAGCAGAAGCCGGGGCCGTTACCGGGGTGAGGATGCCGCAACCCCCCAGGCAGATGATGCAGACCTTGCGCGATGCCGTAAACGGTAATGCTTAGCGCAGGCTGGCCCATCCTGAACCAGCAGGGCACCTGCAACACCCTCAAAAATTGACAAACATCCTTCGCACACCCGTAACGACTCAGCCAGGCCCATTTTGCCCGCGAATCGGCCCTCACCCCCTCAATCCCCCTCCTCCCATCATACCCAGACAACAATGCAGAGGCGGAAGCAAGCCGTTTAAAGCCCCTCTCCCAGTGCCAAAGGCACGTTCGGGAGAGGGGTTTGGGGTGAGGGCTAAGCAGTTACCTTTCATTGGATGTGGATGTATACATGCTCAGCCGCGAAAAAACCTACACACTCGCAGAATTTGACGCATACGCTGCGCAACATCCCGACAAGCGGCTTGAATTGATTGATGGCACGATTGTCGAGAAGGTGACCAGCGAAGAGCACGGTAAAATCATCATCAATATCGGCAGTGAGCTACGCATCGTAGAAGCCTACGATGCAGATGGCACCAGCGAACTATGCACGGATGGCGATACGCTTAGCGGCGGCGCTGTGCTGCCCGGTTTTAGCCTGCGCGTGCGTGACATCTTCGACGCCTAATCTAAGGTCTCGTCAGCACCCCACAACGGCGCTATACTGACGCGCATGACGTCGATTAACAACAACCCAACAAGACAGAGCGAGGATAACCTATGCGTTTGGGCATCATCGGCTTGCCAAACTGCGGCAAAACCACGCTGTTCAATGCGTTGACGGGCGGCACCTACGAGACGAGCGCAGCATCCAGCGGCCAGGTCGAGGTCAATACCGAGGTCGTCAACGTGCCAGATCAGCGCCTCGAAACGCTGGAAGCCATGTACAGCGCCAAGAAAAAGACCTACGCCACCATCACCTACAGCGACATCGGCGGCATTGATAAGGGCATCAGCGAAAGCCTCGCCGGGGCATTGCGCAACGAATTGCAGCAGGTCGATGGCTTCGTGCATGTCGTGCGTGCCTTCCGCAGCGATACCATCCCGCACCCCTACACCAGCATCGACCCACAGCGCGATTTAGATATGCTGGACGGTGAATTCCTGCTGGTGGACCTGCTGACGATTGAAAAGCGGCTGGAAAAGCTACAAGCTGAGGTGCGCGTGAAGGGCAAGAAGGCTGACAAAGCGATGGCCGACGAAATCCCATTGATGGAGCGCCTGAAAGCCCACCTGGAGGACGATAAGCCGCTGCGCGATGCCGAATTGAACGCTGATGAGCATAAAATCATCAAGAGCTTCGGCTTCTTGACGCTCAAGCCCGTGCTGATTGTGGCCAACCTGGGCGATGACGTGCAAGCGGGCGACACCGACCTGAAATACAGCTACACGCAGGCCAACCACATCGGCATTCAGGCCGCGCTTGAGGCCGAAATTGCGCAGCTAGACGCCGACGATGCCGAGATGTTCATGGAAGAATACGGCATCACGGAGCTAAGCGCCTCGCGGGTGATTGAGGAGAGTTATCGCCTGCTGAATATCCAGTCTTTCCTGACGGCAGGTGAACGTGAAGTGCGTGCCTGGACGATTCCGGTGGGCGCGACGGCCTTTGAAGCGGCTGGCGCGATCCACACGGATATTCAGCAGAAGTTCATCCGCGCCGAGGTCATGGCCTATCGAGATTTGATCGACGCGGGCAGCGAGAAGGCCGCCAAAGCTGCCGGGAAGATGCGCCTGGAAAGTAAAGAATACGTGGTGCAGGATGGCGATGTGATGGTCTTTCGGCATGGGGGTTAGGAAACCTGTCAGCAGAATACGCTGACACGCTGACACGCTGACACGCTGATAGGATAAAGCATCTCATGGAACAACTGCCGCTTTTAATCATCGTCGGGGCTATCGCTGGCGTCTTATCCGGCATGTTTGGCATCGGCGGCGGGGCCATCATCGTGCCCGCGCTGATGATCTTCCTCGGCTTCTCACAGGTCGCAGCAAATGGCACGTCGCTGGCGGCATTGTTGCTGCCTGTCGGCATCCTGGCGGTGCTGGAATATCACCGAGCCAACAAGCTGAAAATCTGGCCAGCGCTGGCGGTTGGCTTAGGCTTGGCGAGTGGCACGTGGTTCGGCGCGGTTATCGCGCTGGATTTACCCGCTGACCTGCTGCGGCAAGCATATGGCAGCTTCCTGATTTACATGGCATGGCGCTACATCGCACCGCGTAAATGGCTACGAGAGCTACGCGGCGGCCAAACCGAGCAGGTCGCAGAAGATACAGAGGTCAACAGCCGCAGCCCGCGTGTCGTCGGCATCGCCTTTGCGATTGGCGTCGTCGCTGGCATCTTTTCGGGCTTATTTGGCATCGGCGGCGGTGTGGTCATCGTGCCCGCGCTGATGCTGCTGTTGCAATTCGATCAGAAGTTGGCCACAGGCACCTCGTTGGGGGCGCTGCTGGGTCCGGTGGGCTTGCCGGGGGCGGTCGCGTATTACCAGGCGGATGCGCTGGACCTGACGACGGCCTTACCACTGGCCGTCATGCTGTTGATTGGCGCGATTGTCGGCGCACGGCTGGCGTTGGGCTTGCCGACCAAAACCGTGCGTCGCTTATACGGCTTTTTCTTGCTAGTTGTGGGCTTGCGCTTCTTGTTCAATCTGTAGTGGCTTAGCCTGTAGCAGCGCGTTTATCACCGACGTAGCGCTCTAGCGTGTTAGCGCGGCTGAACAGCCCCCCCTCATGATAGGGCTTGCCATCGGGCATGATCGTCTCTTGCACGACGGTCATATCAGCCTGCGCGTTTTTGAGTTCCGCGTCGGTCAGGTCGGCTTTGCTCAGGTCGGCCCCATTCAGGTTTGCGAGTTCTAAAATGGCCTTGTTCATCTGTGCAAAGTTCAGGATAGCGTCGGTCAAATCCGCACGGTGTAGATTGGCCTCTTGCATCTCTGTACCGCTCAGGTCGGCACCACGCAAAATGGCCCGACGCAGATTCACGCGGTTGAGCTTGGCGTAGCGCAGGATGGCCGCTTGCAGGTTCGCATGGGTCAGGTCAGCGGCATCTAGCTCTACGCTGTGCATATTGGCCCCCGTTAAGATGGTCGCTTGCATCTTGGCATCGGCCAGACGCGCCACAACCGTCTGCTGGTCCTCTGTGGTCGCGGGGGTAAGCTGTGCATCGCTCAGGTTGGCACCGCGTAAATCTGCGCCACGCAGGTCAACGCCGCGTAAATCCGCACGGCGCAGGTCCGCATCCCGCAGATCAGCCCTTTTGAGGTCCACCAGCGTTAACGTGGCCCCTGCTAGCTTGGTGCGGCGCATGACGACCTTTTGCAGCGTTGCCCCGGTCAGTATCGCCTTGCTCAAATCAAGCTGGCTCAGGTCTACGTCCGTCAGTGCGGCGTCACGCAGCACGGTGCCGACGAGCATCGTCTGCTTGCCGTTGGGCTTTGGCGCTTGCAATACGGTGCCGTTGAGGGTTGCGCCGCTCAGGTTCAGGCCGCTCAGGTCCACGCCGATCAGCGTCGCACCTGTCAAATCCATGCCGCTCAGATCAACACCAGCCAGCCGCGCCGCGCTCAAATCGGCGTTGGTCAGCGTCGCGCCGCGCAAATCCGCACCGCTGAAGTTGGCTTTGCTGAGATCGTAGCCATGCAAATTCACGTTGCGCAGGTCCGCACCGCTCAAATCACAGCCTGATAACGTCACGCCGCTGAACTCGGCCCCGGCGAAGATCACACCACGCAAATTAACCTGATCCAGAATGGTGTATTCGAGTAGCGCATTTGTGAAGTTGGCGACGTAAATTTCGCCCGTATCGGGGTTTTCGTCGGTGAGGATGGCGGCGGTCAGGTCTGTATCCGCTAAGATCGAACCGCCGAGGTTGGCCCCCGCGAGATTGGCCCCCTGAAAATTCACACCCGTTAGTTCGCATTGGGTGAGGTCCGCCCCCCGCAAGTCGAGTCCATGCAGGTCCAGGTCCATCAGGTCGGCCCCGGCGAAGTTCTTGTCGCTGTCTAATATCTGATAGACATCATTGAGGTTTAGCTCTGCCATACACATCGCCCTCTTATATTCTTCTGCTGAATTTTGGTCGAATAGGTGCCAGCGTTCGGCACAATGCGCACTTAATACTTAATAATGTACCTGTAATTGCACCAAAACGCAACAAATTAGCGCATGAAAATATGCATAGCCCGAAAACCTAAATTAATTGCATTCGACATTTAGGTTCTGTTGACGTTTATGGGTAGCGCCACAAGCAAACGTGGATGGTGAAAATTGGCGACGGTTGTAACTACTCAGCCCTCACCCCAAACCCCTCTTCATTGTTGTCTGGGTATGGTCGGGAGAGGGGGATTGAGGGGGTTTTCAGGGGTAGTATTTCGGCGGACGTGCCATTGCACGTCCCTACACAACCGCCGTGAATTGTAGGGACACCCAATGGGGTGTCCGGGGCGGCGTCAGCCGCCATAAAATACGGTCAAACATCAGATACCTACCCCTGAAAAGGGGTTTGGGGTGAGGGCTAAGCAGTTACTATGGATAAACGAAAATAAACCTACATGATCGTAGGGGCTTAGCGTGCTAAACCCTGGGCGCAATACATTGCGCCTCTATAGATCCGTTTTCATATCTCCATTAGGCCGGTTCATAATGAAAATATTGCGGTTCTTCTCATCAACAAATTCATATTTAAACTCATCGACCCCGTTCAACGTCAGGAAGATACCCAGCCCACCAATATCACGCAAAGTCAGATCGCTGCTGATCTCTTCATCGTCGGGCAGGTCATGCGCGAGTGGGTCGAACGGGATGGCGCGGTCCTCTAGCGTGATGATAAGCTGCTCATCGGTGATCTGTGCATGTACGGCGATATTCCCGCTGCGCCCTGCCTCCTGATAGCCGTAGTTGACGATATTGGTGGCGATTTCATCCACCGCTGTAATCAGCCGATAGGTGGCTTTGTTGTCGATGGCGGCTTCGTTAGCATATTTCATCACAAACGCCCGGATTGGCTTGAGCGAATCCAGCGCACCGGGAACGGTGGTTGAAGCTTGTGCGTTCATAATTTTTTTGTCCTTGTGATAACCCGCAGGAACGGGAGCAAAAAATATTGCTGTAGGGGCGGCGCGATGTCCTCAGGGGGCGGTTTTTGTTAATTGGCTGTATTTTATGGCGGCTGACGCCCCCCCCGGATACCCCATTGAGTGTCCCTACGGTTCACAACATGTGTGTAGGGACGCGCAACGGCGCGTCCGCTGCTATACCTACCCTTGAAAACATGGCGATGTCCCCATAAGCACGCCCCTGCGCTATCCGCATCGCAGCGAACCGCTAGACGTTTTCGATTTGCTCGGCGTCGTAGCTATCCAGCATCGTCACGCTATGGTGAAAGCCCGTCATTTGCAGCGTTTCCACCACCTGCTGCTGTGCGCCGATCACGTAAATATCGCTGTCACCGGTCATCTTCTGCTTGGCGAAGATCAGCATACGCAGGCCCGCACTGGCGATGTAGCTCAGGCCACCCACAATCAGCACCAGGCGCTTCGGGTTCTGGCCAGCGGCCTCTTCGATTTTGTCGCGGAATTGCGGCGCGACGCTGGCATCCAGTTCACCGCTGAGGGTGATCTTTGCAATGCCCTTATCGGCCATCATATCGAGTGATATATCAAAGCTCATCAGGTTCTCGTCCTTTGTATCTCTATTTAAATAGTCATGCGGTGCCTGTGGGGGCTTGATGCATCAAACCCCTACACCCCGAATCGGGCGATCACTAGCGGCCCACCAAAATCACAGCGGAGCGGCCACCAACCAGCATCCTGTGGTCGTTCAGCGGCGGCTCTTGCCCTGGCTCATGGATGTCATCCGGCGAAGGCACCCCCGTATTGGCGAACACATACCACTGCTTGCCATCCGGCAGGCCCGGAATATCGAACCACAGTGCATCCCAGTAGGCATTCAGCGCCACATATACCATATCGTCCTGTGCTGCGCCGCCCTTCGCATGGCTGCCATCCAGCAACCACGCCAGCACAAGGCTACCGTCGGACCAATCAGCGTTCCAAGCCTGCGTACCATGCCAGGAAATATCCGCATAGCCGCTGCCGACGTAATCCGTATGCCGGAAGTGTGCACGGCTGCGCAGCACCGGGTGCGCATGACGGAAGGCGATCAGCTTTTGCGTAAAGCGCAGCAGGTCGGCGTTTTTCTCCGTCAGCGTCCAGTCGAACCAGTTCAGGATGTTGTCGTGGCAGTACGTGTTGTTATTGCCGCCCTTTGTGCGCCCCACTTCATCGCCCATCAGCAGCATCGGCACGCCCTGGCTCGTCATCAGGATCGTCAGGAAGTTCTTGATCTGCCGACGACGCAGCGCGTTGATTTCCGGGTCGTCGGTTTCGCCTTCCCAGCCACAGTTCCAGCTTTCGTTATCGTTCCCGCCGTCGTTGTTATCCTCGCCGTTGGCTTCGTTGTGCTTGCCGTTGTAGCTCACCAGATCGTACAGGGTGAACCCATCATGGCAGGTGACGAAATTGATTGAGGCTGTCGGCCCACGCCCATAGTACAGGTCCGGTGACCCCTGCACGCGCTGCGACATCTCACCGACCAGCCCCAATTCACCCTTCACGAATTTACGCACCGAATCGCGATATTTGCCGTTCCACTCCGCCCAACGGCCATAAGCCGGGAAGCTGCCGACCTGATACAAGCCGCCAGCGTCCCACGCTTCTGCAATCAGCTTAACGTTTGCCAGGATGGGGTCAGCGGCCAGCGTTTCCAGCAGGGGCGGGTTTGGCAGCGGGTAGCCCAGCGGGTCGCGGCCCAGGATCGCGGCCAGATCAAAGCGGAAGCCGTCGATGTGATATTCCGACGCCCAGTAACGCAGGCAATCCAGCACCACGCCACGCACCACTGGATTGTTGCAGTTGAGCGTGTTGCCCGTGCCGCTGAAGTTGAAGTAATAGCCTTCGGGCGTCAGCATGTAGTAGGTCTTGTTATCCAGCCCGCGAAAGCTGATCGTCGGCCCCATCTCGTTGCCTTCGGCGGTGTGGTTGAACACCACATCGAGGATGACTTCGATACCTGCCTTGTGCAGTTCCTTGACGAGATTCTTGAATTCGTCTACCTGCATCCCTAGCTTGCCCGTCGCCGCATAGCCGGCTTTGGGTGCGAAGAAGCCCAGCGTGCTATAGCCCCAGTAATTCACCAGCAGTTCGCCCGTGACGGGGTTCTTGCGGCTGTGCTCCCATTCATCAAACTCGAAGATCGGCATGAGTTCAACCGCATTCACGCCCAGTTCTTTCAGGTAATCGACTTTTTCCAGGATGCCCGCATAGGTGCCGCCCTGCTTTGTACCAGCCGACTCATGCACGGTGAAGCTGCGCACGTGCATCTCGTAAATCACCAGGTCCTCAATTGGCATTTCCAGCGGGGTATCGTGCTCCCAATCGAAGTCATCGTAGATGATGCGGGCGCGATGCCGATAGATCGCGTCCCATTCTGGGTCGTCCAGCCATTCGTCACCGCCGCCGATGGCCTTTGCATACGGGTCCAGCAGCACGTTATTCTTATCGAAGCGATGCCCTGTAACCGGCTCCCAGGGGCCATCCATGCGGAAGCCGTACTCGATGCTTTCCGGGTCAACATCAAAGACCATCATGGACCACACGTTGCCGATGCGAAATTCATCCGGGAAGGGGATTTCGGCCTTTGGTTCGTTCGCGCCTTTATCGAAAAGCACCAGCGTGCAGTGTGTGCCGTGACTGCTAAAGACGACGAAGTTTACGCCGCCCGGCACCAGGGTCGCGCCGAAGGGCTGCGGCTTGCCGACGCGCATTTTATAACCAGCGACTTCATGAGTTGGGTAAACATCAATTCTATCCATAGGTAACCCCTATGCTATGCATCTTCTTTGAGCGTTTTTATGGCGGCGTCGCGGCTCTCGCTGAGCGTGAAGAAGCTCAGGAAGCCCGTCGCGCTCATCATGTCCTGTAGGTTTTCGCTCAGGCCCACCAGCACGATCCTGCCGTTATTGCCGGAAACCGTGCGGTAAATCAGCAGCATCATGCGTAGGCCCGCGCTGGACATGTATTCCAGGCCGCTCATATCCAGCAGGATGCGGCTGCCCGTTTGCGCCAGTGGCAACACCTGATCCTGCACGTCTTTGGCGTTCTTCGCGTCGATCTCGCCGACGAGTTCCACAATTTCGATGTCGTCTTGTTTCGAGATGTTGACTTCCATAGGGTATGTGACTGCTCTCTTTCTCTCTTTTATCAAGTGTTAGTGGCAAACGCACCTTTATTTGTGCAATCTAGCGATACGGGTGTAGGGGCGCAATGCATTGCGCCCTTACACCCGTCCTCATGCCATCAATCATCTAATGTTAGACGGGCTGGATGCGCACCTTCACCTTCAGGTCGTCTTTGCTCTCCGGCAGCTTCACCGTCAGGCCGTCCGCGTCAAAGTCGCCGTGCGGCTCGCCGTTGATCTCCACGCTGTCGATGCGGATGCTCCCTGGTGGCAGGATGTCCGGCGAGACGCGCAGAATACGATCCGGCATGAAACCATCCGGGCGCGGCTTGAAATACAGGTCCATCGGCTGCTTTGTAATCAGCAGGTTGGTGTAGGTCTGCGCCAGATACGCGAGTTCAAAGCTATGATAGCCGCTCATGGAGTGGCTGCCCTTATAGCGCTCCGTACCCATCAGATACGGCATCCCATTGGCGAACACATTGAAGTACACCGCGCCGTCGTCATGATCCAGGAAGAAAGCGTTGTAGAATGCCGACGATTCGCGGGCGATCTTCAGATATGCTTCGTCCTTCAGCACGCCATGCAGAATCAAGTAGGCCAGGATGCCCTGTTCTTGCTGCCACCACGCCTTGCGATCATGGAAGGCGAAGCGATAGCGCTCCTGGTCGGGCTGTACTTCGCGCTCCATCACATCGTACCAGCCGCCGCGCTGCTGGTCGCTGCCGATGGGCGGCATGGCTTCCGCGATCTTGCGTGCTAGCTGCTCATATTCGCTCTTGGGCTTCAGGCTGTGCATACGTAGCAGGTTCCAGGCGATTTTCAGGTTATGGCCGACCACACCGCGATTCTGCTGCCACATGTGCGTTTTATCGTGCGACCAGTCCTCATGGAATTTTTCCTGCACGAAGGGGCTTTCCTCGTAATTCGGGAAGTGCTCTGCGATGGTGTCAAACGTCTTTTCGAGGAAGTCCGCATAGCGCTGTTCGCCCGTCGCCAACCACAGGTTAATCAGGTAAGCGGGGGCGTGGTCACCGACGCTGTTCCAGTTCTTCTTGCCCTTGTTGCTGTTCCACTGGTCCACATCCAGCGCATCGCTGCGCGGGTCGAGCGTGATCGGGTCCAGATGGCTGAAGTAGCCGCCTTTTTCATGGTCCTCATAGAAGCGATCGAACAGTTCAACCGTCAGTTCGGCGTCGTTGAGGATGCGCGGGTCGCCGGTAATACGGTAGGTCTGGATGGGGCCAGCCAGCGCGTAAATCTGCTCATAGGCCGGGATCGCGTCGATGTCGTCGCCAAATTCCGACGCAAAGACTTTATCTTCGCGGTTGCCTTTGACATCAATGCCGTGATACCAGTAGACGATCTTTTCATCCGCATCGTAAAAGCGCATGTGGTCGCGCAGGTATTCGGTGCCTTTTTCCGCGCCCTCAAGTAAGCGCTCGTTGCCCGTCAGCATGTACGCGCTGGCGAAGCCATACACCAGGCGGCTGATCGTGTCCGTTTCCTGCCGATAGTTGTCTTTGGCCTTGTCGCCGTCTAGCGTGATGGTCGTGCGGTAGTTGTCGTAGTTGACCTCGCCATCCGGGAATTGCGCCCGCAGGTAGAATTCACCCAGCGCTTCGATCTGGCGCACCCACCACAGCGGACTCTCGAAGTTGTATTCGCCCGCTTTGCGGCCCACGAACACGATAAACTGCGCTTCAAACGTATAATCGTCGTTTTCCGGGTAAAAGACGCCGTAAGCGAACAAGAAGCGGCCTTCCTGCATCATACCGCCCAGGTTGCCCGTTGCATCCTGATACGGTTCGCCCAGGTTGCGGGCGATAAAGCCGTAGGTCTTGCCGTAGTTGATCTTGCAGTCGAATTCGCGTCCGTCGCTGGTCCTTAGCGTGACGATGGTGTTATCCGCGTCCCAGTTGCTGACGTAGCCGGCGACGGTATCCGAAAACGTGAATGTCATGTTGGCTTTGGTCGATACTGCCATAACCCTATGCTCCTTCAAATCAGATAGATAAACAGTAAACGCACGTCGGCACTGGCTCAAGCCCCCTGAAGGGCGCTATTACACGCTGTATACAGCCTGCTTTAGCGGGCTTGTCCTTACCGCAGCCGGACGTTTTAACGTCTGGCGATGGTGGATGAGATGCCGTTTGGTCTATCGCTTCAATGCGATCAATGCTCATGCATGACCGAAAACAAACCCACATAATCGCATGGACACGGCAAGCCGTGTCCGCCATTTGCTTTCATTTCTCCATCAGGATACGTTCGGGTCGTCCGTGAAGCCCTGGCTGATCTCCACAATCACGCCATCCGGGTCTTTGATCCACACCGTTTGCCAGCCGGGGATAAAGGCATCAAAGCTCGCTGGCCCCAGCGCAATATCGGCGGCGCTGCCGATGCTGTTCAGCACCGTGTTGATGTCATCCACCTGAAAGGCCAGATGGCGAATCGTCCCGGCGTTGTGCGGTCCGTCGGCCTCGTTGGTGCTGGCGTCGCCTTCAGCCTGGAATAGCTCTAAGTACATGCTGCCAGCTTTCAAAAAGACGATCTGGCCACCATCCGGCAGTTCAACGACACGCGCACGCTGAAAGCCGAAGTGCTGCGCGTAAAATTGCTCGGTTGCGGCCATGTCCTTGCAGTTCAGTGCAACGTGTGAAAAGGCCATTACGCCGTTGCTCCTTCGCGTTCCATCAGTTGATTAATAATTGTGCGTACAAAAATATGACAGTGCCCACCGCTGCGCCCCGTGACCAGATCAGCATCGACAACCGCATCTTCGTTCACGTAGACGCCGCCCATGTTAATCAGGTCCGCGTACAGGTTGTTATGCACGACGGCGCGCCGCCCCTTGATGTATTGCGGGATGTACGACATGAGCCACATGCCATGACAGTTAATGCCCTTGATGATGCTGGGTTCTTCAAAAGCGCGTTGCAGCAGCTTCACCGCCGGCGATAGCTCGTTAGCTGGGTCCGGCGAATAGCGCAGCCGATCCGAGACCATGCCACCCGGCACGATCAGCACATCATAGGATTTTAGCTCGTCGTCGGGCATATCCACAAAGCTCTCGTGCACTTCAATGGGGTAGTGCTGCTCGTGGCCCTTGAACGTCAGGTAGGCTTGGCCCCACAGGTTCGTCAGGAAATGTATATCGGCTTCGGCCTCTGCGAAGCGGTGTTGATAGTAGAAGATTTCAGGTTCGTAGAAGTCGCTTTCCATCAGGACGCCGACTTTTTTGCCTGCTAGCACGTTGCTTGCCATTGGTTGCGTCTGCCTCTCTCGTCGGTTGTGTGTCTATGCCGCCTAACAGATTGATACAACTGTCGGGGCAAGCCAATGTGACGTTGCTGAAAAATGTACCCGCATTTGTGTAAGGTGTAAGGGCTTGATGCATCAAGCCCCCACAGGCATCGTATGATCGAACGCACCCGCCCCGCAATAGCCCTAATTCAGCCCGTGATCGGCCTTGATCCAATCCGCGACACGTTCAGCGATCATCATAATCCCTGTATGGCAATTGCCAGAAGGCACCGTCGGCATCGCGCTGGCATCGGCCACCCGCAAACCCTGCACGCCATACACGCGGCATTGTGGGTCCAGCACGGACATGGCATCCGTGCCCATCTTGCAGCTACCCGCCTGATGATGATAGCTATCGGCGCGGCTTTTCACGAATTCGCGGATTTGCTCGTCGCTCTGCACGTCCGGCCCCGGCATCAGTTCGGTTTCCACCCAATCGCTGAAGGCTTGGGTGGCGAAAATCTGGCGTGCCAGCTTTACACCCTGCGCGAGTCGGTCAAGGTCGGCTTCCACGCCCAGATAGTTCGGGTTCACCTGTGGGTGATCCGCTGGGTTATTGCTGGCGAGGCGCACATTGCCGCGTGCCATCGGGCGCACCACACCCGGCAGGATGCTCACAGCGTTGGGGTGGTCCTGGCCTGTGATGATGTCGAAATTCACATGCACAAACGCAATCTGCAAATCCGGCCCCATGTAACCGGGGTCTGACTTCATGAACAGGGCGCTTTCGGAGTTGTTCAGGTTGCCCATTGGCACCTGCTGCTTGCACTCCATCACGACGCCCGCCAACACATGATTATGGAAGTTCTCGCCCACACCGGGCAGATCAACCTTCACGTCGATGCCGTGCTCTTGCAAGTGTGCCGCCGGACCGATGCCGCTGAGCATCAGCAACTTCGGGCTTTCCAGCGCACCTGCACACACGATCACCTCTTTGGTGGCGCTGGCGGTCTTGGTCTCGCCATCCTGCACGTACTCCACACCGACAGCCTTATCACCATCGAACAGCACACGTGTGGCCAGTGCGCCACATTCCAGCGTGAAGTTAGCGCGCTGACCCATGATCGGCTCGATGTAGCTTTCGTTGACGCCGTTGCGCTTGCCATCCTTGATGTTGACGTGGTGCCAGCCGACGCCCTCCATATTCGGGCCGTTGAAATCGTCCGTTTCCGGGTAGCCCAGTTCCTTACAGGCGTCGATGAAAACCGCCGAGGTGGGGTTGGGGCCGTTTTGCCCCGCGTTGATAACCGAGATGCCCGTTTTGCTGTCGGGGTCGCTCGGTTTCTTCTCTAATTTCTGGAAGTACGGCTCGCATTCGTCGTAGCTCCAGCCCGGTGCGCCGTTATAGGCCCAGTTGTCGAAGTCGGAGCGATGGCCGCGAATGTGCATCATGATGTAGAAGTTGCTGCTGCCGCCGGGGATTTTGCCGCGTGGCTCGAAGGTCTGGCGGTTATCCAGGCCCGGTTGTGGCGTGCTGGCATACTTCCAATCGACATCCGACCCCAACAGCGTAAACCAGATGCGCGGGTCACGCACGTTATCGGGGATGTCTGCGCCGCCCGCTTCCAGCAGTAGCACGCTAGCGCTGGTTTCGCTCAGCCGGTTGGCGACGACTGCGCCACCAGCACCGGACCCCACAACAATAAAATCGTACTCGCTCATAATCATTTGCCCCTGTATGTGCTTATGGCGGGCGACGCAGACGACGCCCGTTCAATCGTGAATCATGGTCACAGCAGCCTGCTTAGCTAGTTATCTTCCGCTAGCTGGCGCAGGAATGGCTCAAACGGCTTGGAATCGTGATGGTTGCTCATGTAGGTGATGACGCCGTTTTCAACCTCGAAGTAGTTGACGGCGTCCGCTTCAATCGGTTCTTCGGGATACTTGGCAGCGGCGGCGCTGATGTGCGATTTTGCGGCGGCGCGGTTGCCCTCTACGACGATGTGCAGCGGCGTGTTGACGAATTTCTTGTAGGCGGTGCCCAGGCCACGCGCCAGCGGGCGCAGCGTCTCGCGGCCTTCGACGCGGCCTGCAAGCTGCTCGTCCACAACGGTATTTTCTGCAAATTGGTCGGTCCAGTCGTCCCAGCGGCCTGCGTTGGCATACTCAAAATATTTTTCTACGACGGTGCGTGTATCCATTGGCATCACCAAATCCTTGTATGTGTGTTGCAGATCAAGCATGAATAATCAATCGGTGGTCAAAACGAAAGCGGTTGTATAGTCTTGTCAATCGTAGGGACACCCTTCTGGGTGTCCGGGGCTACGTCAGCCGCCCTAAAATGCGATTAATCGATGGACGAAAACAAAACCAGATCATCCGCAGGGGCGCAATGCATTGCGCCCTGGGTTTGGCACGCCAAACCCCCACATGGGACCATCCAGGATCGTTCGCACATCGCCAATTAGGTAGCGGCTGCGGCGGTCTCTTCTGCGATGCGTGCGCCTTCGTGTGTGGCCAACGGCCCCCAGAAGGCGTCATATTCGGCGGTGCCGTTGCCGAAGATCGCGCCCTTACCTTCGACCACCTTGCCATCGCGCCACTTCAACAGGTGCGACACGTCAATATCCAGCTTGGTATAGGGGACGCTGCCCGTGTTCTCATAGCCCTTGCGATAGCCCAGGTTGTGCGTAATGTCGGTGGAATATTCTTCGTTGACCATGACGGTGACGGGCGTCATCACGAAGCTGTTGTTGGAGAGTTCACCGACCTTGCCCATGAAGCCCAGGAAGGCATCCAACCCGTGATACCAGCCGGAAAGTGTATTGTGGCCCGGTACCAGCCAAACCATGTCTTGATCCCAGTATTTCTCGATTTCCGCACGGTCGCCGCTTGCCAGCGCGTCGTAGGCTTTGCCGACTAATTCCAGTGTTACGTGTGCCATTGTCTTCTCTCCCCAAAGGAACTTGTGTTGCTGTCGTTTGCTTACGGATAAACGAAAACGAACCTGTCTGATTGTAGGGGCTTAGCACGCTAAGCCCTGGGCACAATGCATTACGCCCCTACGAACCCGTTTTCATAACTCCATTAGTTCGCTGCCGACCCTGAAGACATGCGTAGGGACACGGCTTGCCGTGTCCGCCGTCTGCGGACGCCCCATCGGGCGTCCCTACATGACCGTTGTAAACTGTAGGGACACCATTCTTGGTGTCCGGGGCGGCGTTAGTCGCCATAAAAACAGGGCAAGGCGCATAATTACTTTGTAGCAATCTGCGGACGCGCAACGGCGCGTCCATAGCAATACTCAATGTGGCCTAGCCCTCGTCGGCCAGGCGTGCGGGCACGGGCTTCAGGTTGAAGACAGACCACATGTAGCGGTCAACCGTGTGCTGGTCGCCGGTGTGTACCTGTACGTGCTTGATCTTGCCATCTTCGATGCTGTAGGTGGTGCAGGTCGGGAAGAGGAATTCTTCGTCGCCAATCTTGCCATGACCCAGGTGCTTTTCGACGACGGTGCCATCATCCAACACGCCGAAGTGCGCATCGGTGACCTGGATACCAGCTTTGAACAGGGCGCTGAAGAAGGCAATCACGGCGTCCACGCCTTCCATCTTGGCGGATAGCGGGTGATGACCGGGCATGGTCCACGTCATTTCTGGGTGGAACAGTTCGGCCTTGATCGTTTCCATGTCACCTTTGTGGAACAGATCGTACATGCGAAAAACCAATTGGGTGTTCTCTTGTACTGCCATGAGCTTGCTCCTTGTGGCTAGAAAATTATGTTTATACGCTTTAGATCGCCTGCGGGATTGCAGGGCGTCGATCCCAAAACAGTTAGAGAGATAGATGACTGTCGGCTGTGCGCTTATAGCGGCACAGAACCGGGCAGCGGTTCCAGCTTATCCACGCGGTAATAAGTGATGACCGCCTTGCCGCTGTCCGGGTCGCGTTTGACGCGCCACGTCTGGTAGGCATCCATGATGAGGCGCTCACTGTTGGCGGCGGGCGGGTTCCAGCGGCTCGCTTCCCACTTCACCACCACCTCGACCTCGGCCTCGGTGCCGTCGATCTTAGATTCGACCTTCTTCAGCGTGTGCACCTCATCGAAGAAGATGCGTACCACACCCTGATACCAGCCCTCAAACTCTGCGAGGCTGGTCAGCGTCGCCTCTGGAAAGACCATCTCGACGCCATCAGTCGCCAGCATCGGCATAATATCGACCTGCGGCACGTGCACATCCAGCGCCTTGTACCAGTCGTCGGCCAGCTTGTAGATTTCGTCTGCTGTTAACGGCTCGTTGCTCATCTGCTCCGCTCCTTAGCTTGTTCGTATGGGCAACCTGTCGGGTCGCCCTACGTCATTGTTCACCTTGTCGTATTTTGATGGCGGCGTCCGCCAAAACCTGCTAGCTTTCCTTCGGTGTGAAACCCAGTAGCCCCGTCCAGTGGCGCGAGATTTTGCCGTTTTGCATATAGAACACGTCATATACGCGGGCGGTGCCACCGGCTGTCTCGACGGTCGCTTCAAAGAAGATCGAGTCGTCGGTTTCACGGAATTTTTCGGTAGACATCAGCTTCAGGTAGCCCAGGCCCTTGATGTATTCCTTGAAGTGCGCAACCAGGGCATCGTGGCCCTTCACAACGAAGTCGAACGCGATCAGTTCGGCGTCCTCGTTGTATTGTGATGGGATCATGCCCTCAACGTCGTTGTTTTCCAGGAATTCGATCTGACGGTCATAGAATGCGTTCGTTTCAGCCATTAAAGGTTTCCTTACCTCGTTTATTCGTTTATTCGTTTATTCATTCGTTCATTGTTGTGATTGCTTGGTTAATCGTGTTTTGCTGCCTGGCTGTGCGTTGTAACTACTCAGCCAGGCCCATTTTGCCCGCGAATTGGCCCTCTCAATCCCCCTCTCCCACCAGACACAGACACAGACACAGACACAGACACAGACGGAGAGGGGGAAGCAAGCCGTTTAAAGCCCCTCTCCCAGTGCCAAAGGCACGTTCGGGAGAGGGGTTTGGGGTGAGGGCTAAGCAGTTATGTGCGTTACTTGCCGCTGCTGGGGTCGGGCAATTCGCTGCTGACCACCATATCAATCAGGAAGGGGCCGTCCGTCTCTAGCATCTGCTTGATAGCCCCTTCGACCTGCTCCGGCTTATCCACACACACACCCGGCACACCCATTGATTCGGCAATCTGCGCGAAGTTCACCACCGGGCCGCCCAGGTCGAACGAATCCGGGAAGTCACGCGGCGCGATGCCCATCTCGCGCCAGTATTGCATCAGGTTCAACTTCAGCAGCATGTAGCTCTGGTTATTGCAGATCACGAATTTCGCGCCGATGTTGTAGTGTGCAGCGGTCCACAGCGCTTGAATGGTGTACATGCTGCCGCCATCGCCCGTAAAGCCCACAACCGTCTTATCCGGGTGCGCCAGCTTCAGGCCCAGCGCCCCAGGGATGCCCACACCCAACGAGCCGCCGCGTGTCTGGAAGTAGCTATCGGGTTGTGTGGGTGGCATGTAGCGCGTCAGCGGTGGCGAGGATGTGAGGGCTTCGTCGAAGATCAGGGCATCGCTTGGCAGGTGCTTGCCAAGCTCGGACATAAAGCGCGAGGTCTGCAAGGGCAAGCTATCCTTCACGGCCTCATCCGCTTGCACGGCGGCGCTATGTGCGCTCTGCTTTTCCTTGCTGGCGGCTTCGATGCGCTCATCCGCCAGGGCGCGCTTGTTGGTCGTGGTGCGCTCATACAGCGCGTCGCCCAGCTTGGCCAGCGATAGCTTCGGGTCGGCCACCACACCCAGATCAACCGGGAAGTTCTTGCCGATTTCGTAGGCGTCCAGGTCGATATGCATCAGCTTCGTGCCCGCTGTGAAAATCTGCGCCGGGTCCAGATACGGGAACACCTCCGGGAAGAGGTACGTGCCCACAACCAGAATCGCGTCGGCGGCTTGCGTCACGCGGGCGCTGTTCGCGCCGAACATGTGGCCCGTCGTGCCCTGATACAGCGGATGCTCCCAGGACATATTGACCTCGCCCTGATCCACGCCGTAAACAGGCGCACCCAGTAGCTCCGCAACGCGGGTCAGTTCAGTTTGCCCGCCGGAGACGGCCACACCGTCGCCCATCAGGATCAGCGGATTATCGGCGTTCACCAGCCAATCGGCAATCTGCGAGATGTCGTCGTCAGCGGGGGCGACCCGTGTGCTGGGGATGCTGGTGCGTGCGACGGTTTCCGTCATCGGCGCGTCCAGCACATCAGCCGGCAGGTTCAAAAAGACGGGTCCCATCGGCGGCGTTGCGGCAATCTTAATCGCACGGCGCAACATGCGCAGCAACGACGACGGATGCGTGACACGCGCCGACCATTTGGTGACAGGCACAGCCATGCCCACCAGATCGGCGGCCATCTGTGAATCCATCGCATCATACATCACACCCGCGTCGCCTGCGATCACGACCAGCGGCGCATGGCCGCGCATAGCCTGATACAACATGCCGATGCCGTTCCCCAGGCCGACGCCCGTATGCAATTGCACCAGTGTGGGTTTCTTCGTAACGCGGGCGTAGCCATCCGCCATGCCAACGGCGACGCTTTCCTGCAAACCCAGGACGTATTTGAACTCCGGGTAATCCTTGATGACATCCAGAAAGCCCTGCTCAACCGTGCCAGGGTTGCCGAACATAAACGTGATGTCATCGGCTAGTAGTTGTTCGATGATTGCGTGACGCCCTTGCTTTTCAGCCATACTTGCGAACCCCTCGTTGTGTGTCGTATGGTCTAGCGAAACAAAAAATGGCAACAGATAGATTGTAAGGACGCGCCAACGGTGCGTCCGCAACGTTGGTTTTAACGGACGCCGTGAATGGCGTCCCTACCAGTTCGTAACTTACCAGCCGTAACGCTGCAAGCCGTTTTCCAGCACTTCTACCATCAGTTCACCGACGAGGCGGCTATCCTGTGTGGAGCGCCCGGTCAGGAACGGGTAATCCAGGATGGTCGAGATCGTCTTGCCGACGCCACCGTGATACTTCCCATCTGGGCCGACGGCATCGCGCAGGATGAATTCCAGCGGGTAGAAGGGCGGGCCATAGTTCAGCTCACTCTTGATAAAGCCCGTGCCGTCCTTGTAATCGTATTCGAGCGCGTGGCCAGTAACGTGCTTGCCGCGAATGATCGGCGTGCGGTCGTCCCATTCACGGGCGAAGGCCAGGCACGTCACGCAGTAGCACTCCGCTGCGATCAGCTTGCCGGCGCTGTGAAAGCCGAGGATCACGTCATGCAGGCGTTGGTTGTTGACCATATCGACCATCGGGCCGCTACCACCCGGCAACAGCAGCGCGTCGTATTTTTCCAGGTCTTTCCAGGCTTCAGCGCGGGCCTCATAGTAGGCGTTCAGCGCGTGGCCGAAGTTCTCGTCGTTGAAGTACGGGCGTTCTGGGAACCAATCACTCAGGTTGATCGGGTTATCCAGCATATCGCTCTCATCGACTTCGCTGCTACGGCGGGCGTAGTATTCGTCGGTGACGACCTTCTTCAGCGGCGGATCGAAGTAGCCTTCGGTCATGCTCGGCGGCAGCGCATGGGCGCGTTCACCCGTCGGCGTCATGAAATCGAACTCGTAGCCTTTTTCCTGGAAGACATCCAGCGGGCCGACCAACTCTTCGCCCCAGTAACCCCACTCAGATAAACAGATCAGGATTTTCTTAGACATGCGAACCTGCTCCCAAGCATTGTGTATATGAATCTACGCTATGCAGTTTATATGATATTTCTCATCTCGACAACGTGACTTTCGGCCAATTTGGTTTGCAAGATCGAACCATAAAAACGCTCTTGTAGCGTTGATGAGCGGCCACAAGCCAAAAAACGCCGTTATTTATACAGTTATTTACAGGCAGATTTTACACTGTTTTTTGGCTTTTTTTTCAAGCCTGGTTGCAAATTAGCCTTGCACTTTGCTCTCATGCCGATTATTTCACATGATCCTTAATAGGCGAAAATGTTTAGCGCCTACGCCTCTGTCTGTCCGTCATCGTCCTTGCGTCGGCGGATCTTCGCGGCTTTCTTCGTCAGGCTATCGAAGAAGTCACTCTCCACGATTTCGTTAACCTGCTGCTGCGCCTTCACCTCGTCAATTTCGATGCGCAGTTCTTCGACCTGCTGCTTGAGCTTGTTCTCGCGCTGATAGACCTGCGCCGCCATCTCTGCAAAGACGCTGCCGAGCGCCTCAATCTCATCACGCCAGCCGATAGACTTGATCTTGCTAACGTCTTCGCCTTCATGGTAGCGCCCCTCCGCGATGGCCTGCGCCGCACGATACAAGCGCCGTAACTCACGCGGTAAGGCGATCGACACGACGACGACCAGCGCAAATAGCGCCGCGTACACCACCACGAAGGCCAACACCAGCCGGCTCAACACACGTTGCTGCACCGTGCGCACATACGCGGCATCCAGGTCCAGCCCCAGCACACCGACCAGCTTGTTAGCATCGTTGAAAAACGGCTGATAGAGCGAGATGAACGCGCCGAAGTTATCCGTGTAGATCGTGCTTTCAACGGCGGTTTTGCCTGTGCGGATGGCTTGCAGGTTCGCGTCCAGGTTCAGTGGGCTGCTGCTATTTTCGCGCAGGAATTCGCCATTGCTGCCGACCTCTTTGAAAAAGACGCCGCTGGGTGGCTCCAGCACTGCGCCAGCGCTGCCGATGTACGTCACCTGATTCTCAGCCGGGCCGGGGATAAACGTATAGACGCCGGCGTTTGGCTCAAAGACCTTCGTCTGTGCCAGCCATTTCACATGCGCCCGATAAAGCGAGTCGGTGGGGCGGGTGGTGCCATCGCCATCTAAGTTCTTGACGAGCGCATCAAAGTCGGTCACGTTGATGCCGCTGACGATGCCGTTTGCTGTCTCTTGCATATCACCAATCGTCTGCTCTAGCGCGTTATTGGTCGAAAATTGATAGAACCAGTAGTACGCAACGCCAAACACCAGGGCGAAAACCACCGTGAAGGCAATAATCAGCTTGGTGCGCATCCCACCAAAACGGATATGTGTATCCATCTGGTTATTGGGCTGGTTATTAGGCTGGTTATCGGGTTGGTTATCGTGCTGCGCGTTGTATGTGCTCGTAGCTGAGGGTTGTGCAGTCGTCATGATGTCTGATCCTGTAGGCGTTGTAGCGCACGCTGCGCCAGCAGATAGGCGCGGCTATTGGGCGCTAGCTTGTAATGATGCAGGTAAAAAGCACGCAGGACGCGCTCATGTAAGGCCCTGTCATGCGCGTCAAAATCAGCGGATGGCTGTCGCGGCGGGTAAAAGCCCAGGTGCATCGCACGGTAGCCCTGCGCGGTCAATTCTTGGATTTCGCGTGGGATGCGGTTCAGGTCGTATGTCAGCCCCTGTATATCCGTCTCGCCGCTGACATCGGGTGGTTCGTAGTAGGGGATTTTCAGCACATGCAGCCCGTAGCGCTGGAATTGCGCCAGCAAGCGCGGGCTATCGACCTCTACCGCTAGGGGCACATCCGGCGACGGGCCGTAAAGCTGGCCACAGGTCGCCAATTGCTGTAAGCGCTGACGGATCAGCAGATGCGGCAGCTTGTAGCCCATGAAAACGTCGTCGCGGTAATCCGGGTAGAGCGCCAAATCCATGCCGAGGCCGATATTTTCTGCGGCGATGTATTCAAACACCGTCAGCCCGACCGCCTGCCCGTCGATCTCTACCAGCCACACAAAATGCCGATCACCATTGGGTAGTACAGGCTGTGCGATGGAAGCACGCAAGCGCGGCGCATAATGCGCATAAGTCGGCATCAGCGTCGTAAACACGTCCAGCAAGCGCTCTATACGGGTCGCATCCGCTGCACGTAACGCATAAACGCATAATGGCCCCTCGTGCAGCACCAAACTCGCCATAATGAAACGCCTCTCATCCGCAATTGCTCTTGCGCTCAGTTTATGGCACGCTGTTCGTTTCTTCAAGTCATTAGCAATGAAAATTCGTAAATAACCGCAAAATTTACGAACATAACGTATGTAAAGAGTTTACATGACGTTGTAGTGTGGTTGATATGGTATGGAGGTCGGGCACGTTAACCTACCATTACTGTCAACTTAAGCATCAAGAGGAGGGCTGGGGTTTTTCATGATTAGTCGTCGCCTTCGGTAGCGGACGCAGCAAGCCACGTCCCTACACAACCGCTGTAGACCGTAGGGACGCCATTCTTGGCGTCCGGGGCGGCGTCAGCCGCCACAAAATACGGTCAAACATCAAATACCTACCCCTGAAAAGGGGTTTGGGGTGAGGGCCAAGCAGTTACCTGCAAGCGTTAGAGACAGGGCGCATACCCATACAGTCTTTTACTGTGCTCAGGCGTTTCTCATGCGGTACAATCATTTCATAGCACTGTGCCAAAACCTGAGTGAGCGAATGCCTATGTCACAAAAATCCTCCCCGTTGCAGACGATTGAACCGCGCTTGCGGCCCCTGCTGCCGGAAAGCCTGTACATTGCCGCCTGGGTCGATAGTGAATCCAGCCAAGTGCTGATGACAGTGGCAGACCATCTGCGGGCCTTATATCGCACGCTGTATGCGTCTGTGCCCTTGCTGGTTGCAGAGCGCAACCTGGAGCCGGGTGCATGGTACGCCAAGTGGGTCAACGGCACGCTGATGTTTGCCGAACTGGGCAATCTGCCACAGGACGACGCCGACGCCCTGAAAAAAGCGCTCAACCCGCTATGGGACGCCCTGCGCAGCCTCATCGGTGAGGCGGGTGGGCAGGTGCAGTGGTTCACCGGGTCGGCCTTTCTCGTGTTCTTCGAGGAAAACGCCTACGATAAGCACATCGAACAGGCTGTGCGCGGTGCCATCCGCATGATGCACACGCAAAGGGGCGAAATCACGCTCAAGCTGGCGCTGCACAACGGGCGCGTGCTGACCTCACACATCGGCACACCGCAGCGCATGGCCTATCTGATGGCAGGTAGCGCGCTGCAAACGCTGGCGCAGGTGGCATCATCGGTGAGCATGGGCGACGTGGGCATGAGTGAATCCGTGTGGGACGTGGTGCGCAAGACCTACCGCCCACAGCGCCGACAGAACGGCATCACCATCCTGCAACTGCCGCCCAAGCAGGCCGAACGGGTCGATGATTTTGAGATCAGCGCCTTTCGTAGCCGCCGCAGCACCAGCCACCTCCTCACCGACCTCAGCACAGCAGGCATGGTACAGGCCATCACGGATAGCCTCAATCAAACCGACCCGCTGGCCGCGTATTTGCCGCGTAAGCTGGTCGATAAGCTGGTGCAGGACCCCACAAAGACGCTGCTACAACCTCAGAAGCGTGAGGTGCTGATGCTTTCATTGCGCGTGGAAAACCTGCTGGCTGCCTTCGTGCCGAAGTCGGATTATATCCCGGAGAACTGGCTCAAGACGGCGGCGCAGATGTTCACGCGGGTTTTCAGCAGCATCGAAGCGGCAAATGGCGTTATACTGCGCTATGGCAATCTGGTTCGTAAGGATGTGCAATTTGTGGCGGCGTTTAATGTGTTGGATGCAGAGGACAGCACCAGCGCGGATGATGTCGCGGGTTTGGCGCTGACGCTGCGCGATGTTATCGGTGGGCTATATGCACCGCGTCCGTTATCGAACCCAGATGACAGCACTTTGGTCAAAATCGACCAAAATCGACCTAAAATGACCGAAGTGACCGATGAGCAAACGCCGATGTTGCGGGCACGCCTGGCCCTGAACCTGCGTCCAGTGCTGCTGCTGGAATTAGGCCAGCCGCGCAGCCGCCGCGATTGGGTGCTGCATCCGGTCAATGCAGCGGATGCGATCACGCCACAACTGGACGCGGATATTGTGATGAATGGCCCATTTGCGGCGGCGCTCAGTGGCGCTTATGCTTACGCTGCGCTCAAGCAAGCTGACGACACGACAGCGGCCAACGCAGGGGCCGCCCCACAGGGCGCACAGCTTCTGCAGGGCCGTACAGCAGCAAACCGTTCGGCAACTCGCAAAAATATCGACATTCGTTTATATTAAACCTTACGTGGGCGACGAACAGCCAAACCAACTATCACAAGGGCCAGGCCCAGGAGAAACACCTCATGGCAAAGATCGTATCAATTCATTCGTTTCGTGGCGGCACCGGCAAATCCAACACCACAGCGAACCTGGCCGCCTTGCTCGCCGCGCAGGGACAGCGCGTGGCCGTCGTGGATACCGACATCAATTCGCCGGGGATTCACATCCTCTTTAACGTCAGCGAAGACGACATACAATTCTCACTCAATGATTACCTGTGGGGCAAGTGCGATATTAAAGATGCCGCGCTGGATGTGACCGACAGCCTGAAGGGTGACGGCCACAACAAAATGCCGCTTCAAGGCCAGATTTACCTGATTCCGTCCAGTATGCGCGTGGGCGAAATCGCCCGTATCATCCGTGAAGGCTATGATGTGGGCTTGCTCAACGATGGCTACCAGCAGATCATCGAAGATTTGCAATTGGATACGCTCATGATCGACACACACCCTGGCTTGAATGAGGAGACGCTGCTGAGCGTGGCCATTAGCGATGTGCTGCTGATTATCATGCGCCCGGATAACCAGGATTACCAGGGAACCAGCGTGACGGTGGAGGTGGCGCGTAAGCTGAACGTGCCGAAAATGACGCTGATCGTCAATAAAGCGCCGCAATCGCTGGATGCACCGACGCTGAGCAAGCGCATAGAGGCTATTTACAAGGTGCCTGTCGCCGCCATCATCCCACATTCTGATGACCTGATGACGCTGGCCAGTTCGGGCGTGTTCTCCTTGCAACACCCGGAGCACGACGTTACGAAGCTCTACCAGCAAATTTTGCAGCATATCTTGTAACCCTCTGCTAGCGCGATGGTTGGACCTGCGTCCAGGTGAAGCGCGGCTCGTCTTGCTGATGGGCGTGTTGCTCTGTGGCAATTCGTTTGTGGTGCTGTCTGCGCTGTGGGCCACGCGCCTCCTGAATAATGTCTACGATGATAGTAGGGGCATAGCTTGCTATGTTATGCCCTGGGCCTAGCTGTACCGCGTAACGTCCCCTACCAAAACGCAGGGGCATCGGGTAGGCTTGCCGCCATTCTGACGCACATAACGCATATAAAAACACCCATATAAGGATGGTCGCTACGTCATGCGGATGCAAAGAGCACAACAAGGGCTACAAATTCTGCTGGCGTTGTTGATCGTCGTCGGTTTCGTCTGGCTGTTCTATTCCACACGCGCCGCCGTACACACCTACGACGCCTTCACCTACATCAGCGACGTAGAAACCAAAGCGCTCGGCCTGCTGTATCATCCGCATCATTTGCTCTATGGGCCAACGGGTTACATCGCAGCCAACATCGCGGCGGCTTTCGGCTATGCTGGCCGCGTGGACGCGCCCATACAGTTCGTGAATGCGTTGGCGGGTGCGCTGGGTGTGCTGGTCTTGTGGCGCTTCGGCGTCACGCTGACTGGGCGCGTGTGGGCGGCGTTGCCCTTCGCGCTGATGATGGGTGCCTGTTATGGCTACTGGCGCTATGCCGCAGAGGTGGAGGTGTATACGCTGGCGGCGCTGTTCGTGCTGCTGTGCTTATGGTTGCTGGCGCTGCTGGATAAGCATGGCTGGCGCTGGCTCGTGCTGCCGTTAGCGCTGAGCAGCGCAGGCGCGGTCATGTTTCATCAGACGAACGCGCTATTTGCGCTGCCGGTGGGCTTATTTCTGCTGCTGGATCAGCGTTTTCGGCTGTTGAGCGTGGCCTATGCTGCGCTGACCGCGCTGGCTGTGGCGCTGCCCTATCTGCTGGTGGCTATCGCTAGCAACCTGCTCGAATGGGAGCGCTTTTATCGTTGGTTCATGGGCTACACGCAAACCGGGCGCTGGGGTGGTCGCCTGGGCTTGGATACGCTGCCGGAATTGTGGGTTGGCTGGTCGGATGTGGTCAGCGTGGCGGATTGGCGTGCCCTGGCGTTTTATGGGCTGGCGCTGCTCGGTGCGCTGCTCGGTGGGCGGGCGCTCTGGCGCAAAAATCCGGCATGGTGGGCGCTGATCCTAGCCTGGTTGCTGCCCTACACGCTGTTCTTCTGGTGGTGGGAGCCGTTTAACATCGAGTTCTGGATTGTGCTGCTGCCGCTGTGGGTGACGCTGATGCTGCTGGGCGTGCTGCCATCTCGTAAGCAATCCGCATCTGCATCGGTAAGGGAATTGGTAGGGGAAGGGTATACCCCTCTTGCCGCTGACGCAGTCTTCAGGCGGGCCATGACCCGCCCCTACAAAATCGCCACGAATTATAGACTGTCGATACTGGCTGTGTTGCTGTTCATCAGTCTGTTGACCGCGCATCACGATCCCATTCAGCAGATTGGCGACCCCTCGCAGGATTATTATTATCGCGTGGTGCAGGCACTAGACCCGCACGTGCAGCAAGACGACCTCGTAATTACACGCGGCAACATCTTAGATTTATACGTGCCGTATTACAACGAACACCCGGCTGTGAACCTGCTATCGCTCTCAAACCTGAGCTATGGCAGCGGGGATTACGCCACCTTCCGCAATACACTGTTTGAGCGCGTGGAGACCGCCTATCAGCGTGGGCGCATCGTTATTTTAGATCAGATGATACTCGATGAGCCGCGCAGTGCTGCCCGTAATCCGTTTGGCCTGGAACAAGCCGACATCGACACGTTCACAGCGCGTTTCCCGTTGGTGCTGCTGCCAGAAACCGAAAACGCATGGTATAGCATCGGGCAGCGCGCCGCACCGAATGCGATTGCATGGCGCTTTGAGGTGCATTTGCAGGGCTGGCACTCTTATAACGTGGACCTGCCGCGCTTTGTGGATGGGGCGTGGTGCTTCACGGGCGGCGCTGATCCCTATATCGTCAGTCCGCCTGTGGATTTTGCAGCAGCCAGCACTGCGGAAATTACCGTCGATCTGAGTGTGTCGGCTGCGGATATAGCTGTGGATGCAGATGACGCAAGCGACGTTTACGGGCAACTCTTCTGGCAGCGCAGCACGGACGACGGTTTCAGCGAGGCGCGTTCGCTCAAGTTTGATCTGCGTGCAGGCCGTCATAATTACACGCTAACGCTCAGCGATCAGGCAGCCTGGTCGGGCCAGATCACAGCGCTACGCCTGGACCCCATAACAGCGGGTACAGTGGGCATGACCTGCGTGTATGGTTTGCGGCGTTGATGCATGAAACACGCGATTATGCCTCGTCCGCAAGCATGGCCTCAACTGCTTTGACGACCTGCCGAATACTTGGCAGGTCAGACTGCCACAAGGTTGATAGGTGCAGCGCAAGGTCTAGTAGCAATGGCGTCTTGTACACATCGCCTTGAACGTCGTAGCGCTGATAGTGGCCCGCGTCCGTCAGGCGATAAAAAGTGCTTTGCTGGCGAATCGGGTCGATAATCCAATATTCGCGCACGCCGCCTTGCTCGTATTCGGTCAGCTTGTCGCCATAATCTACTGTTTCGCTACCACGTGATACGACTTCAATGCAAATATCCGCAGGACCATTCATATAGGTATCAGTCAGTGTGTGTGGGTTTTCGTGCAGGATGAGCATGAGATCGGGTTCGCGGCGCGTCACTTTATCTGGTAATTCGAGACGCATCACAAAGCGCTCTGTGTGCAATCTGGCCACAGGCCGAATATCCAAATAAGTACGAAACAGATCGCGTAGATAATCGATAAGGTCTTGGTGTATTAATGTAACTGGTGACATTTTATGTAATTCACCCTGCACCCATTCGTAACCGTGCTCGGCGTAGTGCTGCATGTAGTCGGCTTCGCTGATGTGCCCGGTCTGTGTTTGTTGCTGCTGATCTGCTGCTTGATCGACCATGATATAACCTCTCACATGGGTGGCTCTGTCGCCACCCTGCATGAATGTATCGCGTGCGTATACTATAACGGGCGTTATGACTGGTTGAGCACCAGCCGCTTTAAATCCAGCTTTTCGGCGGCGGCGATGTCCTGCGGATAGCCCACAGGCAGCCAGAAATCAGACGTCACCACCTGCACAGGTTCACGCGCCGCCAGCCACGTCACATAATCCGTCAGTTCATATTCACCGCGTGCGGATAGCGGCAACTCATGCTCAAAAATGCGCTGGCTGAGCTTGTACGCGCCGATGCTGGCGTTGACTGGCGTGGGGTAGGTGCCTTCTGCCGGCTTCTCGTGGATTCTGACGACGTGGCCCTGCTCATCCGTGACGGCAACACCCCACTTAGCCTGATCTTCGCGCTGAATGCACATAATGCCGAGCGGCACCTGCGCCAATCGCTGTACGGCCTGCGTGCTGTAAAAGTCGTCGCCGTTGATGACGAGAAACGTCTCGCTTTGCAGGTGCGGCTGACAGCACTGCACCGCGTGACCTGTGCCCATCGGTTGCGGCAGTTGCTCGACCAGCGCATAGTGCTCAAAGATTGTCTGCTGGGCCATATAATCCGCGATTTGCTGCTTAAGGTAGCTCATAACCACCAGCACGCGGTCAACAGCAGGGCGCAGCGTTTGCAGTGTCCAGGCTAAAATCGGTTGCTGCTGAACGTGCAGCAGGGGCTTCGGTGTCTCGTTGGTAAGTGGGCGCATCCGTGTGCCTTTGCCGCCCGCCATGATGATTGCATCCATTGCTGTTCTCCTGATTATCTCTGGATAAACGAAAACAAACCTGCATGATTGTAGGGACACGGCTTGCCGTGTCCGCCATCTGCGGACGCCAAGAATGGCTTCCCTACGAAGGATCATCTGAATGCGTCTTGTTTTCTCGATTAACGCCCCGGCACAGGTAACGGCGTATCTGCCGCTGTGCCTGTATCGGTGTCGGTCTCATCGCCTTCCATCACAGCGCCGTTGCGCAGCTCACCCAAGCGCAATAACGCGCTGATCGCCTCGTTGGGCGTGACGATGCCGTTGCCATCAAAGTCATAGTTGCTGTTCGCTGTGTTCAGCGCGTTGATCGCGCCGATAGCGTCTACGGGTGTTATGGCACCGTCGCTATTGGCGTCCCAGGGGAAGTACGTTATGTCGTCAGCCACGCGCAGCTTGCCGGATTCAGCGTTCAATAGCAGCCCTTCGCTGTTGATCGCATCCGTGAAGCCCACACACAGATAAGCGACTTCCTGCGAGATGCTATCTGGGCCTGTTTGGTCGGCATTGGCGGCGTTTTGCCACAGCAGCGCACGCGGCACATCCAGCATGGCGCTGACCGTTGTGCTACCGTCCACAAAATCATAGCTGATGCTGCCCAGCAACACATCATCCGCGCTGGCACAGATGGCATCCGTTGAGTAGTAAACATCCAGCGTCCCTGTGAAGGCGTTGCCTGCATCCAGCCGTAAGCGCGTGCCCATTTCGTCGGCTGCTGCGCTGTGGGTGATGCTGGTGCCTGTGTCGGGCTGTTCTTCGAGGATCGTCACACGCACTTCAGTTTGACCCCTACGAATATGATCGGCCAGTGCATCGAAGCCGCCGATTATCAGCACAGACGAACCACCCGCAATGCCGGAATCCTCATATGCGCCGGCATCTGGTGCGCCGCCGATGGTGGCGGGTCGCGGCTGGCCGCGCTGGTCGCTCATGGGTTGCGGGGATGTGCTGGTGATCGCGCCGTCGATGGCTGGATTGCCTGCAAGCAGGGCGTGTGTGTGGCTGAAGCCGCCGTTATTCGCCAGCGGACTCAGCAGGTTGCCGACGGTCTGGCCGCTATCGACGTTAAAGGTGGCAGGGCAGCCCGTCGCGTCGTCGGTGTAGTTACCGCCCCGGTCTATGATGACGCCTGGTTGTGTGGGCACCGCACCGCCGACGCCACAATTGTCGCCGTTGTTATGCGCGATGATGCTATTGGCGAAGTCCACGCTGTTCGGGTTGACGTTCTGGCCACTGAAAGCAAAGACACCTGCGCCGTTGGGTGCGCTGTTATCCACGACGGTCACGTAATCGGCGCGCACATTCTCCGATAGGCTGTAGATGCCACCACCGCGATTGTTGGCTGTGTTGCCGCTGATGGTAACGTTGGCCATGTCCATCGTCGTCAGGTTGATGATGTAGCCACCGCCGTTCACATCAGCGCGGTTGTCGCTGATTTCGACGTTCGTCAGGCTGTTGGTCACGTTTGGCCCGCCGATAATCAGGCCACCGCCGCCACTGGATGCTGCGCGGTTGCCGATGACGCGTGTAGCGCTGATGCTGCTGCCCTGATTGCCTGTGCCGGCGGTGTTGATGTTAATCAGCCCTGCACCGACTGCCGCCTGATTGCCCGTGAAATCTAGCACGCCGCCGATGATGCTATTGTTGCGCACAATCGTCGCTGCACGCGAGTAGCCGCCGCCGCCGCCGGATTGCGCGACGTTGCCGCTGACGGTGCTGGCGTCGATGATTGTCAGGCTGCCGGGGGTGTCTCCGATGGCGTCGTTATTCGGGTCGTTCAGGTCGCGGCTATCGTTGAAGAAGCCCGCCCCCTGAAAGGCCGTGTTGCCTGTGCTGCCCTGCGTGCCACCGATCAGGCTGCCATTCTGGATTGTGACCGTGCCGTTACCGCCATTCCAGAAGCCGCCGCCGTCGCCCTCTGCTGCGTTGCCGCTGACCGTGCTGGCGTCAATTACGACTTCGCTAAATACCGTACCTGTATCGTCCACGCCCGCGCTATAGAAGCCTGCACCGCTGTCGGCAATGTTAGCCTGCGTCTGGTCGCCGCCGATGACGCTGCCGTTTTGAATTTGCACGAGGCCACCCGCCGCATTGAAGAAGCCGCCGCCGTCACCGTCGGCTGCCCCGTCGTTGTCTACATCCGTTGTGTTATTGCGCAGGATGCTGGCATTCAGCGTGACGGTTGTGCGCGGGAGCGTGTTATCTTCGTAGCGGCTGTAGAAGCCGCCGCCTTGCTCAGCGCGGTTATTGCGAACGATGCTGCCGTTGCGGATTTCGATATTGCCGCTTTTGTCATTGTAGAAGCCGCCGCCGCGTGATGGTTCACCGAGCGTTATGCTGGCGGCGGCGATGTTGTTCTCGACGCTGGTATTATCCAGAATGACCGTGCTCGCAGCGTTGCCACTGACGCCGAAGCCACCCCCGAACGCGCTTTGTGTGCTGTCGCCTGTGGCGCGGTTGCCTGTGATGCGGCTATCGGTGAGCGTTATGCTGCTGTCCTCCACGCCGAAGCCGGCGTTAAACGCGGCGTGGTTGTCGCTGATGTCTACGTTTGTCAGGGTCAGCGTGCCGTTGCCATAGAAGCCCTGCCCATCGTTGCCGCTGATCGCGCTATTGCTGATTGTCGCGTCATTCACGTACAGCCCTGCACCAGCCTGCGCGACGTTGCCTGTCGTGCCAAAAATGCCGCCGATGACGCTGTTATTGCGCACCATCAGGTTGTTACTGACATCCAGCACACCGCCGCCGCGCCGCGTCGCCGCGTTGCCGCTGACGTTGCTGTTGTCAATCGTCAACGTGCCGACGCTGGCGATGCCGCCACCTGCGCCAGCGTTACCCGCACAGGTGCTACACAGCGCCCGATTGCCCGTGCTGAGCGTCTGGTCGCCACCGATGATGCTGTTATTCTGCACGGTGAGCGTGCCCGTATTGTAAAGGCCGCCGCCTGCGCCTTCTGCTGCGGTGCTGGCTTGCACGCTGCTGTTATCCAGTGTGAGCGTGCCTGCATTGTAGACGCCGCCGCCGTTCGCATTCAGCACGGTGCCGTTGCGTAGCGTCAGCGCATCGAAGGTGACGCTGGCTGTGGCGCTGATGTAGGCCACGCGCCCGTTATTCTGTGCATCCAGCACGGTTGTTGCGCCTGTGGGGGTGCTCCATGCGATGCTGCCCGTGCCGTTGATCGCTGGTGAGGGGTCGAAGCCGCCCCACAGCGTATACGTGGCGTTATCCAGCAGCACGGTTTCGCTGCCGCTAGCGCTATCCTGGTCGTCTACGCCAGCGCAGTAGCCCGCAATGCGGATCACGGCCCCGGTCGGGTTGGCGTTGACGGCTTGCTGTATGGCGGCGGCGTGGGCGCTCTGATATTGCGTGACGCCATCAAAGGCGAAGCACTGTGCACCCTGCTCATAGGCCCCTGCGTCGCGGCCTGCTCCCTGTGGACGGGGGAAGCCGCGCTGGTCGCTAGCTGGCTGTGTGAAGGGCAGCGCACCGTCAACGGCGTTATTGGCGTTATTGGCGTTATTGGTGCCCAATAAGGCGTATGTGGGTGTATTACCGGGCGGATTCGGCGAAAGTGGTGCCAGTAGACCGTTGTTGCTGCCATTATCTACGATTAAATCAGTGTCTACATTAAATGTGCCGGGGCAGCCTGTTATGTCATCAGTGTAATTGCCGCCGTTGTCGCTGATATTGCCCGTACAATTGTTGTCGTTGTTATCTGCGATGATACTATCTGCGATGTTGAGTGTTGCGCCCTGGGTATCATCAAGGCGGATGCCATCACCCACGCCAACGGCTGAGTTATTAACGATTGTGACGTAATTTAGCGTTGTCGTCAGGGATTGGCTTACTTCCAGAGCGCCCGAATTGCCAACGGTGGCCGTATTGCCGCCGATGGTGCTGTTGGTGATATTAGTCTGCGACGTTGTGAAGATGCCGCCTGTTTCTTCTGCGGTGTTGTGCGCGATGGTGCTGTTTGTGATGGTTAGCGGGGCGCTTTCGGCTGCGAAGATGCCACCAGCACGCATGGCTGTATTGTCGCTGACCTCGGAGCCGCTCATCGTGATAGCAGCGCCCAGGGCACGTATACCACCACCGATAGTGTTGCTTGTGTTGCCTGTGATGCGGCTGTTGCTGATGGTGCTGCTTGTCGGTCCATCCTGATCTTGTGCAAGGCCGCCGCCTGAATCTGCGGTGTTGCCTGTGATAGCGCTGCCTTCGATGGTCAACGCGCTACGATTGTGGATGCCGCCGCCGGAATTGCCAGCGTCGTTGCCTGTGGTGCCAGGTTCGCCGCCGATGGTGCTGTTTTGCGTGCTGACGCTGCCAGCGGCGTTGTAGAGGCCGCCGCCATCGCTTGTGGCTGCGTTGCCGCTGATCGTGCTGGCGTCCAGCGTCATATCAGCGCTGTTGTGGACGCCTGCGCCGTTGTCGGCGGTGTTGCCTGTGCTGCCCTGTGTGCCGCCGATGATGCTGCCGTTCAGGACCTCCAGTGTGCCGCCCTGATTAGCGATGCCGCCGCCGTTGCCTGTGGCCGCGTTGCCGCTGACCGTGCTGGCGTCCAGCGTTATATCAGCGCTGTTGTAGACGCCTGCGCCGTTGTCGGCGGTGTTGCCTGTGCTGCCCTGTATGCCGCCGATGGTGCTGCCGTTCTGGATGGTGATGGTGCCCGTGTTGATATTGTGTAGGCCGCCGCCATCTTTATCGGCTGTGTTGCTCTGCACCTGCGTGTTATCCAGCGTGACCGTGCCGCCATCGTTGTAGACGCCGCCGCCGTTTTCTGTGGCTGCGTTGCCTGTGATGCTGCTATTTTCAACCGTAACCGGATTGACTGTTCCAAATACATAGCGATTGTATAGACCACCACCGAGCAGGGCGCTGTTGTCTTCGATACGTGTGTTGTTGCGGATGAACAGGCCAGCGCCTTGTAGGTTATCGTTATAGATTGCGCCACCATCGCCATCGAAAACGCTGTTATTATCCGGGTCTGTGCCGTTGTTCCTGAAGATGCTGTTGTCGATGATGGTTGTCGTGTTGAATAGGTTACTGATATAAAGGCCCCCGGCGTTTGTAGCCTGGTTATTCTCGAATAGGCTGCCGTTACGAACCTCAAGTGTGGCATTGTTGAAGCCCCCACCGCCAAAGGAGCCAAAATTCGTATTGTCGCTGATGTGGCTGTTATCCAAGATTAGCGTTGTGGCAAGCGACGGGCTTTCTGCGGCATTGAGGAAGCCAGCGCCTGTTGCATGTGCGACGTTATGCGAAACCGTGCTGTCAAATAGTGTCACGGTGCCACCTGTATTGACAAAACCTGCACCATCGTCGGCTTCGTTGCCACGCGCTGCCGTGCCTCCGCCGATACTTGCGCTGTTCTGAATGGTAACGCTGCCTTCGTTGCTCTGCGCAAAGCCGCCGCCAAAGCCAAGCGGTAAAGCACTTTCGTCCTGCACGCGGTTGCCGCTGATGGCGCTGTCGTCAATCGTGATGCTGGCATTTGCGCCTGTGGTGAAGAAGCCACCGCCGGAGCCGTCTGGCAGGCTAGGAAAATTGCTGGCCGACTGACAGGCGGCATCACACACGACGCGGTTGCCTGTGCCCCCCTGTTCGCCACCGATGACGCTGTTATTGTGCACGCTGACGACGCCATCAGCATTGAAGAAGCCGCCACCCGCGAGATTCGCGACGTTGCGCTGCACGCGGACGTTATCCAGCGTGAGTGTGCCACCCGCGTTATAAAAGCCTGCGCCGTAATTTGCCGCGCCGTTCTGCAAGATCAGATCACGCATGGTCACAGCCGCCGCCGACGTAAACAGCGCCACGCGGCCCGTACTGGCGGCATCGAGCGTGCTGAAACTGGTGGTTTGCTGCGTCCACGCCGCCGGATTTTGCAGGTTGAGCGTGGTCAGGTCGTAGCCGCCCTCTAGCGTCAGCACCTTATCCACGAACAGCAATTCCGTGTCATCTACTGCGCTATCACCGATCTGGCCGTATTCGGCGCTGCCGATGCAGGTGCCTGCGATCTTCACGGTGTCGCCAGCGTTGGCCGCGTTGACCGCCTGCTGCACGGCGCTGCTATCGGTTGAACTAAAGACGGTCACGCCGTCATCGGGCGTGGCATAGCAGGTGATCTCGTTCGCGCCGGATGCGACGGTGAAGTTAACGTCGGTGGTGGCGAAAGCTGTATCGAGCGAGGTGCCGAGGTCCAGCAAGCCGGGTGTGCGGTCAAAGGGCACATCGGGCACACCCAGCTTATAGGCGTCGCGCTCATAGGGGATGCTGCTGCTTGCGTCCAGCGCGTTACCACCGTCGGCGGGGTCGGTGCGGATTGTCAACGTACAGCTTGCACCGACGGGCAGCGGCTCTATCGGCGTCAGGCTGATGGTGTCCTGTTGGATGCCGAATAAGCCCGTAAACGCTAGCGGGTTGCTGTTGCAGGTCAGCGTCACATCGCTTGTGGCCAATTGCACCAGTCCCGTGTAATTGACGGTCAGGCGCGTGTGCGGTTGCACGACAGCGTTTTCGGCGGGGATGGTGCTGGCCAGGTTGATAGGCTGTGTGCTGAAGCGGAAGGTATACGGGAAGGGCATCTGATCGTTAGCGCTGCTGGTATCTGTCACAAGCGTATGGTCTACGTCCACCGTGCAGGTGCCGCTCGCGTCAGCGGGTAGATTCGGCGTCTGGTAGCGATAGGGCGGCGTGTTCAGCGTCAGGGCGTTGGTCTGCGTGAAGCTGTAGCCGCCTGTGCAACTGACGCTGATCGCGTTGGGGGCCAGATCAACGGGTTCGGTGAAGGTGATGCTGATGGGTGCGCCGACGATGGCCACAGCACCCTGACCGTCACGCGGTTCGGTTTCGGCTACCTCTGGCAATGGGTCCCCGCCCGTCATAGCGCGGTACAGGCGCAGATCGTCGTTGGCGTCGTCGGCATAGCTGAGGACGGGCGTGCCCTGTGGACCGGGCTGGCCGCTGAGGTATTCGCCGGGGTTGCCTGCGCTGTCGATGGCCAGGGGCGTGACCGCGATGTTGCAATAGGGGTCGGTGCAGCTACGCTGTGCCAGGAAGCCCAGGTCGTTATCCTGAAAGTGAATTAGGGCGAGGTCGTCACGATAGAAAACCTGCGGGTAAAGGCCCGCGTTGGCGCTGCTGAGGTCTTTCTCGTTTTGCAGCGCACTGCATTCGACCATGCCATTAACGTAATCATCACATTCAAAAAAGGTCAGGCCGCCATCAGTGCCGGAGGGCTGGCCCGCTTGCTGATAGCCCACACGCACCGCCCGACGCGGCGAGACCGTATCGGGTGGCAACGCGCCGTCAATGAACCACGTCGGCGCTGTGTCGCTGATGGTGGTGCTATCCGGCGTGTAGATGAAGCCGCCGCCTGCGCCAACGCGGGTGTAAACCGTGAAGTAGGTGTTCGCCAGATCGTGATATTCGTGTGTGATGAAGCCGCCCGTGCCCAACGTCAGATAATTGAAGCCGCCGAATTCGCCCACTGTATTGACGACCTGCGGTGCGCCGCAGGTGATGGGCGTGTCGTCCAGTTCGCAGGTGATGAAGTTGACGGTGTTATTGGGGGCGTTGGTGTCATCGCGATAGACGACCAGCGCTTGATTGAAGCTGTCGATGGCGATGTCACTGTGCCAGCCGGCATCAGCGCCCCGCCCCGCCAGAATGTAGATGTCCGGGTTCGCGCAGGCCACGTCATCATCACAACGCGCTAATTTCAAGTTGCCGTTGGTGTGGTCGCGATAGGTAATCACGGGGCGACCATCGGGCGTCAGCGCCAACGCGGTCCAGCGGCCCACGTCCGGGGCGCTGTTGTCGATGGTGGCGAAGGTCGGGTTGAGGCATTGCAGGTCGTCGCAGATGAGCAGGTGCAGGCTGCCCGTCGTGTTGTTGTAGTAGCTGACGAGTGGGCGGTTATCGTCTGTGAGCACGAGGTCGGTATACCAGCCCGTGAGACCGTCGCTTTCGAGCGTGGTCGGTTGGGCGAAAAGTGGCAGCGAGAGGCCGACGAGGGCTACAAGGCTGAGGCAAGCTGCAAACCAAATGTAAATCCGGCGGTACATAGGCAAGG
>DAOTTW010000009.1:0-5022 GCA_034437615.1 Anaerolineae bacterium
AGGGGCTTCTAGCAGCCTGCTTCCCCCTCTCCATTGTTATCTGGGTATGGTGGGAGAGGGGGACTGAGTTCACAGGGGTAGGTATTTCGGCGGACGTGCCATTGCACGTCCCTACACAACCGCTGTGAACCGTAGGGACACCCAATGGGGTGTCCGAGGCGGCGTCAGCCGCCACAAAATACAGTCAATCATGAAAAACCTACCCTACCCTTGAGAACTGAGGGGGTGAAGGCCAATTCGCGGGCAAAATGGGCCTGGCTGAGTCGTTACGCAGACCGTCATGGTATTTGCGCCAACCTGTAGTGGTTACTTGCTGAGTCGCTGGATTGCTGAGAGGCTTTTCTATATGTCTACAACGTTATCTGTTGGTATCCTCGGATTAAACCGCATTGGCACCTCTATCGGGCTAGCGCTGAGGCGCTACGTGGCCGATGGCGGACGCTACAACTTTGAGATTGTCGGCTATGATCGCTCGGCAGATGCCGCAAAGGGTGCGGTCAAGGCTGAAGCCATCGACCGCAGTGAGAGTAAGCCGTTTCAGGTGGTGGCGGATAAAGACATCGTGATTATGGCGCTGTCTTATGATGAAGTCCGCGAGACGTACCAGCGCATCGCCACTGATCTAAAAGACGGCGTGGTGATTCTGGATGCGTCGCCGCTGAAGCAACCCTCGTTTGATTGGGCTAAGCAATACCTGAGCAAAGAGCAGCACGTCGTCGGCATCAGCCCGATACTGAACCCGCGCTATCTGCTGGATAACAGCCAGGATAGTGACGACGCCGCAGCCGACCTCTTCGATAATAGCACCATCCTGATTACGCCTTCGGTCAGCAGCATCAAAGAAGCGGTTGATCTGGCCTTTAACTTCTGCACCATCCTCGGCAGCAAGCCGCGCTTCCTGGACCCAGTAGAACACGACGCGCTGCTGACCTTCACCGAAGGCTTGCCGAAGCTGCTCGGCGCGGTGCTATTTGCTAGCTTGATGGGCAAGAACAACTGGCATGACCTGATGTGGCTTACCAACCCGTCTTTTGGCGTGCTGACGCGCCCACTGAAGGACCAGCACCCCGACGCGCTACGCGATGAATTCCTGGGCAACCGCGATGCATTGGTGCGGGCGTTGGATGATATGGTAGCTGCCTTGCAAACGTGGCGTAACGTCATCGCCACAGGCGACGAGGAATCTATTGAGGCCGCGCTTGTCACGGCTTCGGAAGAATATGAAAAGTGGATTAACCGCCGTTATCGCGCTGATTGGGATGAGCGCGCCAGCCCCAAAATTGACCCAACCAACACCATGTTAGGGGGCTTGTTGGGTCAGGGGATCACCAAACGCATCTTTGGCGGCAAAAAAAGCGCCGATTAGATCAGCAGTTGTGGCGTGCGATCCTGCGTAGTTCGTCCGCCACCCCACGCATGTCCTGAATGCGCTGATTCGTGTCGCGCTCTAACATCTGCTGCCACAGGTCGTCCAGGGCATCGGGTACGTCTGGACGCTGCGCCCGCAGGTCCGGTAGCGGGTCATACATGATGGCCAACATCAATGTTACTTTGCTTGCATCGTTGAATGGCAGCTTGCGCGTCAGCATCTCGTACATCAAAACGCCCAACGACCACACATCAGCACGCTGATCGATTGTCTGATATTGGACGACCTCTGGCGAGATGTAATTCATCGTCCCGACGGCGTGGCCATCCAGTGTAATGCGTGCAGAATCACGCAACAGCGCTGTGCCAAAATCCGACAGATGCGGATTGCCGCATTCGTCAAATAAGATATTTTCTGGCTTCAGGTCGCGGTGGATGATGTTTAACGCATGAGTCGCGGCCAGCGCATCTGCCAGCGAAATGGCCATTTCAACGACCCGCCGCACCGAAAGCCGCTTGCGCTGCAACATCTGAAACAAATCGCCCCCTGCCATGAATTCCATCACCAGGTAGTGACGCCCGTTTTCCTCAACCGTGTCGACGATCTGCACAATACCTGGGTGCTTCAGCCTGCGAAGTGCTTGCGCTTCGCGCCGGAAGCGTTCGAGCATCTGCGCGTCTTCTGTCAGGTCGTCGTGCAACTGCTTAATAGCGACAGTCTCGCCCGTTTTCAGATCCTCGGCGCGATAAACGCAACCCATACCACCGTCACCGACGCGATCTGTTACTTTATAACGTCCACCAATAATCATTGCTTTTGCCCTGTATCTATGAGTCAGTCTTGTTTTACCACAATTCTATGGCCTAAAGTATACACATAATGCGGCTACGCCGCCCCGGACGCCAAAAATGGCGTCCCTACAGTGCGGCTTTGTTCGTCAGACTGTTAACGGCCATGTTAGTTAGACCGAGGTCCACATCATGCCCAAACGCCAGTATTTGGCCTGTTTGATCGTTATTGCGTTCGTGTTGCCCTTGCTCAGCATGGCCATACCCATGCAGGCACAAAACCGCGTGGTCTGCCCGGATGCCCCAGCTTCGCGGCTGGTTGTCGGCCAGGAAGCGACTGTATTGCCTGCTGCTGGCATCAACCTGCGGGACCGCCCCGGCCTGAACACCAACCGCATCGACATCATCGGACAGGGCGTGCGTGTGCGCGTACTGGAAGGCCCACTATGCGCGGCGGGTTTCGCGTGGTGGCGCATCGACGCAAACGGCGCACGTGGCTGGACTGCTGAGGGTTTGACAGAGGGTTATTGGCTGGAACCCTACCTGAAGCAAGATATTGAGATAGACGGTGTGCTGCTACAGGTGCCGCTAGAGCTAGCAGAAAATGTGCTTGTGCAGCGTCTACCGGCCATCCAGCTTGACCCCGCCGAGGATGTGATGCGGCTCAATCGGCCACAAGTGCAGCGCTTTATCTTGCAGGATTACCCGATTGCGCCGATTGTTGCGACGGACACGGCTCGCGTTGACCTGTACGCCGCCGAGCGCTTCCAGCAGCTTAACCCACGCGCCAACGCCGCCATCAATCAGCTTACTGCATTGCTGGACACACAAACTGCATTAGACGCGGGCGATGTAACGCCCTTCAACACGGACCCCAACCCACTGCTGCCAGAGCTATTCAGCGTGCAGCGCGAGTATCTCAACTTTCAGAATGGGCAAGGTGTGCGGGCGGTTGTGGCCTATACGCTGGTGCGTAACCTGCAAGATGCACGCCCGCTGCCGCCCTCAGAGCAGACGACGCGCCTCGCCTATGTGTTTCAGGGGCTATCCGCAGATGGCCAGACCTTCGTGCTAGCGCAGATGCCGGTTACGAGTGAGCGCCTGCCTGAACAGGCGTTTATCAGCCCCGGCGCGGCACAATACGATGAGCGCACAAACGCACAGATACGCGATGTACGCGCTTTTCTGGATGGGGGCGCGCCCGATGCATTCACGCCTAATTTGCGCGTTTTGGATGATATGATGCGCTCGTTGCTCACGGCTGCCCCGCCCGAAGAAGCGGAAAGCGCCCGCGCTGTGCGTTACTTCGACAGCGTTTTCTTCGCGTATCCGCCGACGCTTGCGGATGACGTGCAAAGCCGGGGCATAGCGCCTGATGCTGCTGAAAACACCGTGCAGCATGTGCGCTTTGATTTTGAGGGCTATGCAGTCGATACCTATCAGTATCGCCCGGCAATCCGTGTCTATCAGGTGGCCGACTTTGCTGATGATCGCATCCGCACGGCACAGCTAGAGCGCTTGCGCACGCTGCTGGATGGCCAGATTGACGCAGGCGGTAGCATCCCCATTCTGCACATTACGGATTCAGCGCAGTTCTTCCGCACACGTGCAGAGGCGTTAGATTTTGCCAATGGGCGTGGCGTGCGCTTCCTCACGGCGTACCCGGATGATATGACGCGCATCAGCAACCTGAACCTGTTCTACAGCTTCCAGGGCATCAGTGATGACGGCCAATTCTACATCTCAGCCGTGTTGCCTGTGCATACGCCCGACTTGGCAGAAATACCAGCGCCGGAAGCGTTCCCATCGTATGTAGAGTACATCGCAGCAGTGGTGCGCACGCTGGAAAACAGCACACAATTCACACCGGACCTGGCACAACTGGATGAACTGATCCGCACGTTGCGCCTCGGCTCCGGTTGATCGGGTTAGGCAGGGCGTGGCAGGTTCGCGCCCATCTTCGTCTGTAATTCGGCCAGTGCGCGGTGTGCGCGGTCGCGGGTGTGCTCGTTCGGGTCGATGATAATATCGTAGATGCCTGCTGTCGCAGCAAAAACCCCAAGCTGTCCGGCGGTTGCAGCAGCTAATTCGCGTATCTCAGCGCTTTCGGTCTGCTCTAGTGCATGTAGCAGCAGCGGCACGCCCGCGATGTCATGCGGGATGTTACCGCGCTCGATCTCGCCCTGTGCCCATTCCAGCAGCCAGGGCACCGCTGTCGGCGCGGGATACGCCAACGCACCCTGCTTTTCTTCCCCGAATAGGTTCTGGAGCACTTCCTCTGCCGCCGACTTGACGTAGTATTCTTCATCTTCTTCGCCAAAGGCCACTTGATCGACCTTAATCAGCGCCCAATCCGTCGCGATGCGCCCCAGGCCAAAGACGGCAGCACGCCGGATCGAAATATCCTGCTCTTCACCCACCGCTTCGTACAGGGTCGGATAGCCGTTTTCGCGGTCAGCGGCCAGCGTTTCGGCGGCGGCACGCTGCACATCGTTGTTGTTAGAGGTCAGCAGGGCCGTACCGAGTTGTTCTAGCGCGTCGTCAGTGCCGATCACACCCAGGGCCATCGTCGCAGCTAACTGCACCGCAGGCGACCCACTTGCGACCAATTCAGCCAGCTTTTCGACTGCACTCTCGTCACGCAGCACACCCAAACCCAGGCAAGCCACCCGTGCTACATCGGGGATGGGGCTTTGCAGGCCACGCTGGAAGATCAGCATAGCACCAGGGTCACGGGCGCTGACCAGGGCCGCAGCGATGCGCTCCCGCATCAGTGACCATTGGTTCGGGGCAACGAACAACGTGCCCAGGTAACGCAGCAAATTGCCACGCCAGGCCGTATCGCTTTCCAGGTATGTCAGCCAG
>DAOTTW010000010.1:0-15067 GCA_034437615.1 Anaerolineae bacterium
CCCGCCGACGAATTCTTGGAAGCGGACCCGATGAACGTCCCCGAAGAACAGGCGCAGCAGGCTGCTGATGCTAGCACAGATAGCGCCGAGAACGCACAGCAGCCCGATCAGGCTGCCTGGCCGCCATCGGCGAATGGCAACAACGGCAACGGCGCAGGGGCCAGCCATGGCCAGCCAGCAGCAGACAATCAAACGCCGCAGGATAACACAGCAGGATAGGCAAAAATGCGTCAAGTTGTGATGTTTCCAGGTGAAGACGGTTGTGAAAAGAAAGACTGAGCATGGTTTCCGCACCCCCACCCGATCGCAATAACCTTGATAACTGGTTCCCGCGTAATGGCGAGGAAGCCGTGTACGGCGTTGATGCCAACGGTCACAGCGATGATACCCAACTGCAACGCATTGGCGTCGTCGTCGGTGGCAGCATCAGCAAGGGTCTGGCTGTCAAAATCGACGCGAACCCAGAATTGAACGTCGAAGATTTAGCAGTCGGACGCTATGTGGTGGTGCATGGGCGCAAACGGCGCTTCTTCTGCATGATTAGCGACATCGCGCTGGATAGCACCAACCCCAGCATCCAGAGCGACCCACCCGACATCAGCGACCCATTCCTGTTTGATGTCTACATGGGCGCGGTGGCCTACAGCACCATCACCGTCACGCCCATGCTGGTGATTGACGACGAAAAAGGCCCCATGCCCGTGAAAACCATCCCGGCGCACTTCACGCAGGTACATAACGCCAATGCAGCCGATGTGGACGCGGTTTTCGGCAAGGAAGACACCAAGCATTTCAACGTCGGGCACCCGCTAGAGCTAGAACACACGACGATTAACCTGAATCTGCAACGGCTGGTCGAGCGCTCCATCGGCGTCTTCGGTAAATCCGGCACGGGCAAGAGCTTCCTGACGCGGGTGCTGCTCTCCGGCATCATCTCACAGAATCAGGGGGTGGGCCTGATCTTCGATATGCACAACGATTACGGCTGGCAGATCACCAGCGAAAACGGCTACAGCGTCAAGGGGTTGGGGCAGCTTTTCCGTGACCGCGTGGTGATTATCACGCTGGATGAAGAGTCCTCACGGCGGCGCGGTGCCAACCCGGATTTCGTGGTGAAGCTGGGCTACGATGAGATCGACCCCGAAGATTTGGTGATGCTAAAGGTCACCATGAACTTATCGGATACGATGATCGACGCGGCCTATACACTGCGCAAAGCCTGGGGCGAAAATTGGGTCAGCCGCCTGATCGAAGGCTCCGCCGAGGACTTAGAGCACATCACGGAGAATACGAATATCGGCGGCGGCACGCTGGCCGCCCTGCAACGCCGCCTGCAACGCTTCGAGCGCTGGCATTTCCTCAGCAAAGACCCCGTAGACGACAGCGTGCAGCGCATCATCGAATACATCAACAGCGAAAAGACCGTCGTGTTAGAATTCGGGCGCTATGGCAATTCGCTAGAAGCCTATATGCTGGTCGCCAACTACCTGACGCGCCGCGTCCACGCCCACTACATCGAGAAGATGGAGCAAGCGCTCGGTGATAAATCGCTGGAGCCGCCCCAACTGCTGATCGTCATCGAAGAAGCACACAAATTCCTTGATCCGCTAGTAGCACGCCAGACTACATTCGGCATCATCGCCCGCGAAATGCGTAAGTATAAGGTGACGCTGCTGGTGGTCGATCAACGGCCCAGCGCGATTGACGACGAAGTGATGAGCCAGATCGGGACCCGCGTCACGGCCTTGCTGGATAATGAGCGTGACATTGCGGCGGTGCTGAATGGCATCAGCGGCGCGGCGGGCTTACGCGAAGTGCTGGCCCGCCTGGAAACCAAGCAACAGGCGATTATCATGGGGCACGCAGTGCCGATGCCTGTGGTGATTAAGCCGCGCACCTATGACACCGATTTCTATAATGCGGTGCAGACGGTGCCCCTCGATACGTCTGCGGCGAAGAATCAGCTAGGCAGCGGCAAGCGCCGCCGCATTTAGCGCTTTAGTCGCTGATGACCTCTGCGCCCGCTTCGGCCTTTGCATCGGCATTATCCTCTTCGTCATCGCCCGCTTCGTCCTTTGGCCGGAAGAGCTGGTCGGTGCGGTCTATGAATAGAATGCCGTCGAGATGGTCAATTTCATGCTGAAAGACCCGCGCTAGCCAGCCTTTGGCCTTGATGCGAAAATCCTTACCGTGCCGGTCCTGCCCTGTCACCACTACCGTCTCATGGCGGTCCACTTCACCGAGTAAATCCGGGATGGACAGACAGCCTTCGATGCCGCTGACGATTTTCTTGCTTTCCTTGGTGATCTTCGGGTTGGCCACGATGTAGATTTTACCGGCTTGCTCGCCGTGTTCCTCGCGGTCTTCTTCGCTCTCATCCGGCAGCCGCACGACAATCAGGCGTTGGCTTACGTCCACCTGTGGTGCAGCTAAACCCACACCGGGCGCATCCAGCATGGTCTCTACCATGTCGTCAATCAGGGTTTGCAGGCGGTCATTCTTGAAATCCATCACTTTTTTAGCACGCTTGCGCAGCGTGGGGTTATCGCGTTGGATGATGTCCAGTACAGCCATGTGTCCTATCTCTTTTGCTTTCTGCTTGTGTGTATGCTCTGCGATCATCCATTATACAACATGCAACAGGCCCCTATCAGATGCCCGTTAGGGTCTGTTGATCGCTGCCACACAGGGCTTACTCTTCGGTGAGCCAGTTCCAGCGATATAAACGCAATGCCACCACTGCTACCGTCGCGCCGTCGGGCGAGAATTGCGCATCATAGGGTGTGCTGCCCACCTGCATCATGTCGATCAGCTTGCCCTCATGCGCGTCATACAGGCGGATTTTCTTATCGTCTGAGGCGACGACCAAAAAATCACCCTCTTTCGACCAGCCCACGCTGCGGACGCGCTCCGTCGGACCCTCTAGAATCCGTATAGCCTCAAAGGATGTCGGGTCTAGCAGGACGATATTGTTGGCAGCGTCCACGATTGCGATGTATTCCCAGGCGGGCGACCATCTGACGACGGCGTTGCGTCCCGCGGTCTCGTTTTCGATGCGGCCAACCTCGAATAATTCGCTGCTGTCAAGTTCAGTATCCCACTCCAGCAGGCTAACGCCGTCATGTTCACCGATGACAAGCGCTTGTGAATCCGGCGACCAATCCATCGCTAACCCTGTGCGTGCATCATAATAGGTGTAGAGCGCGGCATCGTCAAACATATCGTAAACACGCAACCCATCCAGGCTCATCGACGCCAGATAGCGCCCATCAGGGGACCAGGCCACATCGCGGCTGGGGGAATCTTCTTCGATGTCATAGATTAATCCTTGTGCCTCGACATCCCATACCAGCAGGTTGCCGTTGGCGTCCCCAACCGCTATAAATGCATCATCCGGCGACCAGGCCAGGCTAAGCGGCGTACCGAATACGCGGTAGCGCTGCAACAGGCGGTTACGCGCCATATCGACAAGCATCACTTCGTTATTCGTGTTGCCGACCACCGCCCAGTTGTTATCCGATGCCCAGGCCACCGACGGATACACAAACAAGCTGAAGATCGTCACGCCCGCTTGTTCACCGTCAGCGGTGCGAATACTGGTGACAGAGGGTGTCGCGCTAGGCTGTGCACGTTGCGGCTCGTCTTGGCGGTTCACCTCCCTGGCCACCTCTGTCAAGCGGGCAGTAACGGTGCTTTGCAGCGCTTCTCTGGTATTGCGGAGCCGCTGTGCTCTTTCAGTCAGCCTCAGCCCGATTTGTAGCATGTCGGTGCTCACAGGTGACGGTGTGACCGTTGCCGTCTCTGTGGCCGCGAAAGTCGGCGTAATCGTGGGTGCGTTTCCGGTCAGGGCCAGCAATACACCGGCGCTGATGGTGCCTTGCAGCATCTCATCACTGAGCACTGTCGGCGTCGGCGGCACCTCCTGCGCGTTATCCAGCAGCAACAAGCCACCAGCCCCCAGCAGTAAGCCGAACAGCAGCGCACCAACCCCAAGCAGCGTAAGCCGTGTGCTGCCGCCATCTTTGGCTTTGCGCCCGGTCATCTCTGCCAGCCCCGGCCCAAATGTAGGCGGCAACCCGGCGGCGTTTTGCTGCTGATTCATGCGCTGCACCTGCTGCGTATTCAGTTCGCCATCGGTTAGGCCCTGAGCGCCAGCACGCAGACGTATATGGGTGGTGCGGTTCTCCTCGCCACTGATGGCTGCATCCAGCGCATCGGCAATGGCCATCGCTGTCGGGTAACGGTCATCTGGCGCTTTCGAGAGGGCCTTTTCGACCACTTCTTCAACGGCTAGCGGTAAATCCGGGTTGAGGTCGCCCACTGGCCGGATCGGGTCCGAGATGTGCTTGAAGATCACGCCAACGGGCGTATCCGCTTTGAAGGGCACATCCCCCGTCAGCATCTCATACAGCACCACACCCAGCGAATACAGGTCGCTACGCTCGTCTAAATCGCGGCCTTGCCCCTGCTCCGGCGACATATACGCGGGTGTGCCCATCACGGTATCGTCTTTTGTCAGGCGCGATACACCAGTTGCGTCCACGATGCGCGTCAGGCCGAAATCCGACAGCAGTGCATTGCCGCTATCGTCAATCATAATGTTATCGGGCTTGATGTCACGGTGTAGGATGCCGCGTGCGTGGGCGTAGTCGAGTGCGCTGGCGAGTTGACGAAAAATGCGCGAGGCTTCGGCCAGCGTCAGGCGGCCCTGTTTAATCTTGCGCGTCAGTGCGCTATCCGGCAGATAGGGCATCACCAGATAAGCGACCAGCGTGTTATCTTGCTCGTCTAGCTGTTCCCCATAATCGAACAGGGGCAAGATGTGAATATGCTGCAAGCTGGCCACGACCCGCGCCTCACGCTCGAAGCGGCGGCTAAACTCTTCGTCTTGCGCGATTTCGGCCATCAGGACCTTAACCGCAACGTTGCGCCCTGTCAGCGGATGGTAGGCCCTGTAGACCGTCGCCATACCACCACGCCCGATAACCGCCTGCACTTGATACGCGCCTAATTGTTTGCCGACCCAACCCGCCATAACGATCACGCTCGCTATTTTGTTTGCTTATGATGCTATCCATTATAAGCGAGACCAAAGGTTGCGGCTGTTAAAATGCTGCAACAATCTCCGTCAGGTTACAGTTGCTTGCCTGTATCGGCGCGCACCATACCCCGCAAAAACGCAAGCGCATCGTCACGGTTGTTATACAGCTTCAGCTTGTCCTGCACCAGCAAATCGGTTGTGCGCGAGTAGAAGCCCTGTTCGTTGACCAGCGCAATCCAGCGCAGATTGTCGTGTTGCAGCACCATCGGCGCAGCGGGCGTATCCAGCATTTTATGCGGGCGGGCGCGTGTGCGGCCAAAATCCAGCAGGACGTAGAGCGGTTGCATTTGCAGCGTGCCGAAATATTCCAGCAAGGCCAGGTTTAGATCGTAGATAGTGATGTTGCCGACGTAGGTTGTCTCGATGATATACGGCGCGTGAACCCAATTGGTAGAGTAAGGCATGGTTTTTCCGTCCTGCAACACGGCTGAGTCATGATCTATCGGGGTTGACGTTGAGCGATCCCACCAACGCAACACCAATTTCAGTGTAACGCAAAAGCCAGCCGTCCATGCCTTAACGTTTTGCGCTGACTAGCCGCGCCGCGAATTGTCCTGGCGCGGTGGCATGAGCGGCGCTTGTGGGCGGCCTCGCTTGCTGCGGTAACCCCGATACAGGCTGGTGCGCGGCACCCTGGGCGGGCGGTTGCGGTCCGTCTCGCTATTGGTGTCACGCGGGGGCACACTATGATCTGGCTGTGGCGAGATGCTGCGCAAGGGCGACGGTCTGGCGTTGGTGGGCGTGTCCGGCGGCATTACATCTGGCCATTGTTGGCCCTGCTGGTTCTGCTGCTGGCTATACTGCCCTTGCTGGTTCTGCTGACCCTGCTGGCCATAGCGTTCATGATAGGCACTGATGTATTCACCGATCAGTTGCCGCTGATTTTCGTCTGACGATCCCTGCTGATTCTGCTGCACCAGCGCTTGACGCTGTGTAATCTCGTTGCGCACCGCGCTGGGCTTGCGCACGCTCTTAAACGTCTTATACTGGTCGCCACCCAGCAGCGCGATGCTTACATCCCCAAAGCTGAACAACTGCTGGAAGAAGCCGCTTGTCTCCGATACGACGTTATCGACCTGCCGCAGCAAAATCTGATCCTCTTCGTTTTGCAACAGCAGCGGGCGCTTGTGAATCAGCGTAATGACGGTATCGCTAAGCACGTAATAATCATGCCGCCAATCCCAATCTTCATAGAAAAACCATAACACCCCGGCGATAAACAGCACAATATCCAGCGGCCATGTGATAATGCCAATAGAGGCGGTCAGGCCCAGCAGATTTGCCGCCAGCAAACCGAAGGCAATCAGCAGCAGGAGGCCAGGGCGCATCACATGCCCAAACCACACCAGCCAGTGCTTGCGATAGACAACATCGCCATTTGGCAGCGCAAAACGCCCAACGAAAGGCGAAAACGGCGCACGCTCGTAGGCTCTATCCGGTGGGATGTCCGGCGCGTTGGGGTTATTCGCGGGCTGATTGGGGTTGTTGCCGCTATCTACCCAGCGCTGCAAGTCCTGCAAAATCTGATCGTTGCCGGGGTCGTTGCGGCGTGCTTCCATTTGGCGCTGATCTTCCAGGATAGTTTCCTGTATGCGGTCCGGGTTTGGCACCATATCCAGCACGAAGTTACCAGCCGTACCAGCCGTGCGCATCGTGACAGAGCCGTAATTGAGCAGCACCGCCAGCAGATCGCGAGCGGGCTTATCCGCATTGACCTCTTGAATGCTCTCTAGCGAGACCTCGCTCATCACCTCCCGGAAGGCAAAGATAGTGCGGTTGACGCGCAGCACACGCTGATCGGTGATGTAGACCGCGTCGTTCGCCCATTCTGCATACAGGTAAATGCACATCGCGCCAGGGATGACCAGCGCCAGCGGCAGCAGCACGAACCACAATTCCGGCACCAGCACGACACCACCCACTAGCAGGCCAAAAACCAGCAGCACAATCGGCACATAACGCGCATAGGCCCACCAGTGGCGGCGCGTCATCAGCAACAGTTCCTCGCCGGGGTTCTGCATTGGGAAGCTCTTTTGCTGCGGGGCGCGTGTGCGCTGCGGCGGTTGCTGGTTCGCTTGCGGCGGTGCTGCTGCTGGTTGCTGGTGTGCCTGCGGTTGCGGATTGGCCTGGGGCTGTTGTGGCCACTGCGGGCGGTCCTGCTGATAGTTAATCGGGCGCATCTGCTGCAACGGCTGCGGCTGATTACTGCCCTGCTGTGGTTGTTGTGGCAACGGCGGCGCTGCTGGCCGCTGCGGTGGTGGCTGTTGCGGTGGTGCTGGTCGTGGCGGTGCGCTGCGCCCCTGCGCCATCAGGTCGATATTCAGCGCCCGCACCAGGCGCGAATCCTGCGTCGCTTGCTCATACAATGCCTGCCGTGCCAGATGCAACGCCGTCATCTCACGCGCCGCTTTGAGCGTGTATTGCTCATACCCCGCTTCATACAGCGCATCCTGATTGATGAACTGCCCGCCCTGAATACTGCCAACCTGCCGCTGCACGCCGTCCGCACCTGTATTAAACAGGATGCCCTGCCCGTTAACGAAGATATACAGGCCGCGTGTGGGCTGCCCCTGCTGCAATATAACCTGACCTGGCTGAAACCCCAGCACCTGAAAGGCGTGTAGCACGGCGTTAAATTGCGGCTCCGGCAGCTTTGCGAACAGTGGAAAACGACGGATATATGAGACGTAGCGTTCTTGCATGGTGCACCTGTGGCATTGGCGATAGTCGATGCCACTATTGTAACGGATTTTCGGCGTGCTGATAAACATCTGGTGACTGTTTGTGTGCTTATGGCTGGTACTGCGCTATTGCTGCGTTAGAATACGTGCCTTCAATGCAAAAGATAGCAATGACAGGATAGACCATCATGCACAACGACGACACACCGCAGCAGCGCCGCATCACTGCGCAAGACCTGACCAAAATCATATACGTCGAAGACCCACAGGTCAGCCCGGATGGGCGGTGGGTGGCCTTCGTGCAGGCCGTGCCGGATTTGGCCGAGAAGAGCTATAAGCGCAACATTTACCTGCTAGGGCCGGATGGCAAAACGCATCAGATCACGCGCAGCAACAAGGACATGTCACCGCGCTGGTCGCCGGATGGCACAACGCTGGCGTTTGCCTCCGCACGCAACGAGAGACCGCAAATCTACCTGCTGCCCATCGGCACACCAGGCGAACCGCGCCAACTCACCAGCCACGAGAACGGCGCGACGAGCTTCAACTGGTCGCCAGATGGTGCGCAGATCGCCTATCTGGTGCCAATGAACGCGGCAGAGCGTGCCGAAGAGGGCAGCGACGACCAGCCCAAAGCGCCGCAGGACAAAATCGAGGGCAAATACCGCAAAGAGCGCAAAGCCGAGGACGAAAAGAACCGCTACGATCCACGCCCTATGCAACTGATCCCATATCGTAGCGGCACGCGCTTTCTGGATGACCGCTTCACGCAAGTGTATGTGATGCCCACCGCCGATGATCTAGCGAGCGAGCAGGCCAAACCGCGCCGCCTGACCGATATGGACGCCGCCTATGGCGAGCCGCGCTGGTCGCCGGATGGCAAAACGCTATATACGTATCGTACAACGCGCCCGGACTGGGATCAGCGCTGGCGTTACGCCAATATCTACACGCTTGATGTGGCATCCAGCAGCGAAACGCGCCTGGTCGATGATGAGCACATGGTCGTCAACCCGAAGCCCTCACCCGATGGTCGCTGGATTGCTTGCATCTGGCTGGACCGCGTGCGGACGGACGACCTGCCCGCCCTGATGCTGCTGCCCACCGACCCGGATGCAGGCGACCCCATCAGCCTGACGCAGCACATTGACCGCGCAGCCTACGATTATTTCTGGACGCACGATAGCCAACTGGTCGCGCAGTTTGCGAAGGACGGCAACGGCGAATTACACCGCATCGACCCCGACACACAGGCGTTCACGCCGCTGGTGCAGGCTGATATGATCGTTGAGAGCGCCAGCTACAGCGACGATGGTCGGGTGATGGCGTTCGCTGCCTCTACGCCCATGAACCCCAACGAGCTATACAGCCTGCGCGACGGCCAGATGGTGCAACTCACCGATGTCAACAAAGCCTTTCTGGATAGCGTGCAGGTGCAGGAAACACACGAGATCGTCTTTAAATCACCGGGCGGTAAGGATGTGCAAGGCTGGTACATCCTGCCGCCGGATTATGACCCAGACACAGACGCAAAGTACCCGCTAGCGCTCAATATTCACGGTGGGCCGCATGTGATGTGGGGTAGCGCCATGAAAAGCATGTGGCATGAATGGCAATTCCACGCAGCACGCGGCTACGTCGTCTTTTACTGCAATCCGCGTGGCAGCAACGGTTACGGGCAGGACTTCCAGCGTGATTTACGTGGCGATTGGGGCGGTGTTGCGATGGATGATGTGATGGCGGGCGTGGATGCGCTGATCGACAAAGGCTTCGTGGATACCGAGCGCATGGCGATTACAGGCGGCTCTTATGGCGGCTACATGACCGCCTGGATTATCTCGCACACGCAGCGCTTCAAGGCGGCGGTGGGTCAGCGTGGTGTGTATAACCTGCTGAGCTTCTACGGTACCAGCGACGTGCCCATGCTGATCGAAGGCGAATACGGCGTCTCGCCCTGGGATGACCCGCATTTGCTGTGGCAGCATTCGCCCATCGCCCATGCCAAGAACATCAAGACGCCGCTGCTGATCCTGCACGCCGAGAACGACTACCGCGTGCCCATCGAGCAGGGCGAGCAGCTTTTCGCCTACATCCGGCGCTTGGGTGGCACAGTGAAGATGCTGCGCTACCCACGTGAAGGCCATGAGATGTCCCGCAATGGCGAGCCAGCGCACCGCATCAGCCGCCTGACGGAGATGGTGAACTGGTTTGATCGCTATTGTATGCCGCAGACACTCACAGCAGACGCCCAACCAGACGCCGCCGATTAATGGATACGTAACGGCTTCGGCGCTGTCATGTCAGGCCCAACCGGGCGCTTGAAACATGACCTTTGTCGAACTACGAACGCTGCCCTACAGGGCATTAGGGGGTGTCATCGCGGCTATCGTCAACAGGGAATTGGCTCACCATCAAACGGAAATACGCCCGGATGCGTGCTATCATCTCTTTACGCTCAGCGGGTGGCACCATGCTAAAGACGCCGCGTGCGACTTGCATCAAGCTGTACTGTACATCCCAGAAGCGTTGCACCCCAGCATCTGTTAAGCACACATCCACAGCACGCCCGTCTTTGTTGCTGCGCTCACGTATCACCAAAGGCGGCTTGCTGCGCTCCATGCGCTGAATCAGGCCCGTCATGGCGGCGTTGGTCAGGTGGTGCTCGCTGGCGATCTGCCCGATGCGGCAACGCCCGCCATGCTCCGTCAGCGTCTTCAGCACGTAAAATTGCGGCGGCGTCAGGTCATGCGCGGCCAGGTGCGTAGACAGGCGCTTCTCGAAATCCACGACCATCTCGAATAGCAGCGCCCAAAAAGCCGCAATGTCGGCTTCTAGCAGGTCTGTGTCGTTTTGAGGTGTGGTGCCGGTTGATAGGTCGCTGTCGCTGTTCAACGGTTGATCGCTGGCTTGCTATGGGCAGGCAATGACACCGATTCTATCCAGGGTTAGCCACCTGCAACAGCGTCAATATTCAGCCCGCAGAGCGCACAATCTCGCCTGTATGCGGCAATGTCGCATCCTTAAGCAACCATTGCCGCCGAATGCAGTGCTCATGGTCCAGCAACAACATTGTGGGATGATCCGCACGATATTGCTCATAGACTTCGCGCTTCGGGTCTGCTAGCAACAAGAACGGCACCGGGTCCGGTGTGCTCAGGTGATAAGCGTGCAGGTCGGTGGCTTCATTCGGCACCACGAAAATCGCATTGATGCCAGCCAGCGCCAGCTTGCGTGCTTGGCGTTGCAGCCAGAGCAAACGCCGGATGCTGCCCAGTTCGTAGACATTGCCCGGAAAACCCAACAGAAGGCCCTGCCGACCGATATACTGGTAGAGACGATGGGCATGATATTTGTGGTCATACAAGGTAAAATCAAGCGCTACAGCGTATTCTTGAGGACCTTGAGTGTCATTTTGTAAAATTGCTTGGGTTGCAGATGCTTGAGACATAGTTTTCTCTCATGTTCAATCAACGTTTACAGTACACATTCTAAACTTTAAATCAACTTTGCGTCAATTATTTTAGGCTTAAGAAGCGCAGGGATGACTCTCACAACGACATTCTGCAAAATCTGCTCCTTGCGGTGCTGCCAAGCAAGACAGATCATCAAAAAAATATAGAACCCGTCAGGTTTTCGGGGTGAGTTTTGGCGTAGAATGCGCTACCATCTTTAAACGTTCGATCCAAACAGGAGTGAACTATCTTGAGAAACGGTATTCGACTTTTCTTCATGCTCTGCGGTCTGCTGACAGTCTTGATGCTGGGTCAGGTCGTAGGCGCACAAGACGACACAAGCGACGCGGACAGTGGCCAACCCACATCCACTGTGGAGTGGTTCTTCGTGGCCTGCGAAAGCCAGGCCGTGTTGGATTTATCCGGCACGATGGACGCTGGTTTTGATCTGTACGTGCAGATTTTTAGCGGGCTGAGCGCCGAAGGCACGCCCCTGACATCCTTGCAGCAGGTCAGCGTAGACGGTGCCTATACGGTGTCCCCTAGCCTGCCCTACTCGAACGGGCAAATTCTGGCATTGGGGCAATTCGCCACAGCCCGCATTACGATTGCCGCTGAAGGCAACATCCAAAATTCAATCTACAGCGGCACAGTGGACGACGCACAGGATGGCTGTGTACAGCCTGCCTTCCCCACAACTTCGGCATCTGCGGTGACAACCACCCCAGGCGGCGACTCGGCAGTGGTGGTGAACGGTGGCACAGGCAGCGCGGCAACCGATGGCATCTTCACGCCCGATGGCGATGTGCTGTTCTTGCAGGATGTCGATCTATCCGACACCAACGCCGCAGTTGTGATCGGCGCACGCCCCAGCGAAGACCCGCAGGTCAACACCACGCGCACCAACAAGCCGGGCTTTGTCTTCGCGGAATGCAACGACTTCCCGATTTCTGGCCCCGGCACGCTCTACGATACAGACAGCCTGACGGTCTTCTGGTCGTGGTTTGCGTCCACGCCGGAGCAGGTGCAGGACCACATCAACAACGCCCAGTACAAGGTCACATTTTGGAGCCGTTATTGGGGTGAGCAGACCTTCTCGCGGGTCAACGTGACGGACATCATCCAGCGCGAGGACGGTAATTTCTGGGTGTTCTACTTCGTAAACCTCGGCCCCGGCTTCAAAATCGACCGCTATTCGGTGCAATACGAGGTGACGTGGGCGCAGCCAATCTTCGATGGCTTTGATAATTACGGCCCCGGCACGGAAAACGTCAAGCTGAATAGCGCGTGCGATTTCACCGTAGAGTTAAACCCGTTCGCCGCAGAGGTGCCGCGCCCGAACCCGACGACACCGCTACCCGCCAATTAAACAGCGTGATAGACCTACAAGCACAGGCGCAGGCGCTCTTTGGCCTGACCCTAACGCCGCAGCAGGTCAGGCAATTCGATCTGCTGCTGGCCGAATTGCTGGAGTGGAACACGCGCATGAACCTCACGGCCATCACAGAGCCGCAGGCCATGCAGGTGCGGCATTTTCTGGATTCGCTGTCCGTCTTGCCAGCCCTGACGGACCTGCCCGCAAAGCCCTATCTGATTGACGTGGGCACGGGGGCAGGTTTTCCGGGTCTGCCGCTGGCTATGCTGCTGCCCCATGCGCGTGTGACCCTGCTGGATTCCACGAAGAAGAAGCTGACGTTTGTGCAGCACGCCATTGATGCGCTCGGCCTGCAAAATGCCCACATCGTACATCAACGCGCCGAAGACGCCGGACGCGACGACGGCCAACGCGCTAAATATGATGTGGCCATCGCACGGGCTGTAGCGCGTTTGCCTTCTCTGCTGGAGTATCTGCTGCCGCTGACAAAAACAGGCGGGCTGTGCATCGCCATGAAGGGCAGCAGCGCCCAACAAGAAGCCGACGACGCCAGCGCAGCGCTTAAGCTGCTCGGTGGCGCAATCGAAGCGCTGACCCCCGTACACCTGCCCGATGTGGCCGACGTGCATTACTTGGTGCAGGTGCGCAAAACGCACAAAACACCCAGGACCTACCCGCGCAGGGCTGGTTTACCCACAAAAGAGCCACTTAGCAGCAAATAACAGGGCTTTTTAACGACAATTAGAGGATTTTAACTGCTGCTGCCGCGATTTGTCTGTATTATTCAGAGACGATTGTCGTCATTGGGGGGATTTTTTAGATGCCCGAAGCAGAACGTTCTTATCATGCGCTACTGGTCGAAGATATGCAGGAAATGGCCGATTTGGTCATTATAGTGCTGAAGCGTATCGGTGTCAGCGTACATCATGCGAATAACGGCCAGGCAGCCATTGAATACATTGACCAACATCAGCCGGACATCATGCTGCTGGATTTAAACCTGCCGGGTGTGAATGGCTGGGATGTGCTCAAGCATTTATATGCGCGTTACGGCGAAGGCACGGTGCCGGTGATCGTCACAAGTGCCTACAGCGACGGGGCGAATCGGCTGATTGGCAAGCTGCAAGAAGTGCGCCGTTATCTGATCAAGCCCTTTTCACCGCAAGAACTCATGCGCACCGTCTCCGAAGTATTGGGGATGGACGAAGAATAGCACCACAGAAATTATCTTGTAGGGACGCGCAACTGCGCGTCCGGCTCAGCCAATCCACATCACCGCGTTTGCCGTCACGTCGTTGTTATCAGCGTAGCCGCGCCTGCAACTCCGGCAAGATAGCCTCTGCAACGCTCTGATTGCCGTACTCTGTGATGTGCACCAGATCATGAAAGATCGCACGCTCATCGCCCGCAAATAAGCGTGCCAGATACAGCACACTATTAGTATCGCCTGCAATGCGTTGACGAACAAGGGCATCAACCGCAGCGTAAAGCGTGCCTAAACCTGGCCGTTCACGCTCCATACGTGCATAGATGCCTTGTTCGCTCTCCGTTAGCGTGCTTTTGTGGATGATGGCAGGTTGCCACACGAAAAGCACTTCTACGCCATATGCATCGGCTAGCACGCGCATCATCTCTACATTTGCCCACCAACGCGCCACGATGCCCTCTGGCGTGGCAGCGCCGGCTGCCGCCAGCGTATAATCATAATCCGGCGCAGGCGGCAACGAAAACAGCGCTTGCCCAGCACGCAGCAAACGCCCTGCTTCGCTATCACGGGCACGCATCGCTTCTTGCAGCGTCAGGCCACTCGCCCCTTGTGCGTAAGCCGCCAGAATGTCGTTGAAGCCCTGATAAAACACGGCTACATCCGGCACATTGCCCCGCAAAAGCTGCATCTGAAACAGCAACATATCCTGCGTGCTGACGTAGCCCGTCTGCCCGTAATTCACGACGTTTTGCGGCGTTCCGGCTTCATGCAGCAGTCGCGCTACATGGCCCGGTATCGTGTAGGCATCGCGTGCGCCCTCACCCCACATCGTACTGCCCCCGAAAAAGTACACATCGGCGGCTGATGCTGCACCGTCGGCGTAGTTGGGGGTATGGCGCAGGCCGTTCGCATCCACTGTGATGTAGTCACCGTCGAAGGCATCCAGCAGCCAGTAGCTATACGGCGACCAGCGCACCCGCGTCTGTGCGTCCTCTTGCCAGTAGGCCGATGCGGATAGTGTGCTGTCGCCATCATCCAGAAATTGCAAATCACGGTAATCCAGCGACCCGCGCAAGCGATCCTCAATGCCTGTCGCGCCGACCAGCAGCGCATTCAGCGCGTAGACCGCCCCGAAGCCGACCAGCAGCGTAAGCAGCAAGCCGGTCAGCATCCAGGCCATGCGCGTCTGCACCAGCCAGCGCTCTAGCGCCGCATAATGGACGATCAGCGCGACGATCAGCAAAAGCACGG
>DAOTTW010000011.1:0-2548 GCA_034437615.1 Anaerolineae bacterium
CAAGCAGGGCCGCGACCGTCTCACCCGTGAGCAGGCGGCCCTGGCGCTGGACTTGCTCTTGCAGGTCATGGGAGATGAACTGGCCCAACCCGATGGCAAGGTGACGCTGCGCAACTTCGCCACGATTACGGTCGAGCAGGGCGTCCTGCGTGGCGGTGCGCTGCGCAATGGCGTGCAACGGGCGGGTGAAAAATACTATCGCCTGCGTTTCCGTGTCAGCCGCGCACACAAAGGCCGTCTGCAGGCGCTTCAACCGGATACAGCACTAGAGTGGGAGTGACCGATGGCGGATGAACGCAAATTGAAATTGGCGACCGTGAAGCTGCTGCTGAAAGAAGGCCAGCAGGATGCCGCGTGCGGCAACCTGTGATACACTGCGCACAATTGCGAGAACGATGCATGGAGTAAACGACCATGAGCGAACAAGCCACCAGCGAGATCACACGCACACACGTTACACAACAGGACATCCACAAGGCCGAGGCTGTAGCAGGCGATGCTTATCAGGTGGATTTGATGAACGTAGCCCAGGCATGACCCCAATACCGCACTCAGAAAGCAAACGCAAAACCGCATACTGGCAAGCCGTCAGGCACGCCATTCAGGTGCAGTGGGGCTGGTTGCTGCATTACAAGCTCGCTAACCTGCCTGCCGATCTGATTGCAGGCGCGATGGTGGCCACATTGCTGATTCCGCAGAGCATGGCATATGCGCTGTTGGCCGGTTTGCCGCCAATTGTCGGCCTGTACACAGGGATTCTGCCTGTCTTTATCTACGGGTTTCTGGCGTCGGGTACGGTGCTCACGTTTGGCCCAACGGCGATTACAGCGGTGATGGTGCTATCCACAGTCGCACCGCTGGCCACACCGGGCAGTGACCCCTACGCTGCTTATGTGCTGACTTTGACGCTGGCGCTGGGGCTGGTCTTCGTGCTGATGGGCTTGTTGCGGACTGGCTTCCTCGCGAATCTGCTCAGCCGCCCGGTGATGACAGGCTACGTGAACGCAGCCGCGTTAACTATCGCCTTCAGCCAATTTGCGAACCTGCTCGGCATTCGCATCCCGTATACCTCACAGGCGCACGAATTACTGCTGGAACCGTTGCGCCGCCTGCATCTGATTAACCCGGTTACGCTGCTGCTGAGCATGCTCAGTATTGCGCTACTGCTGTACTTTCGGCATTGGTTACCGGGTCAGCTTGAGCGCTGGCGCTGGCCTGTGCAGTGGGTGCGCATCTTGCCGCGCCTAGGGCCGTTAATTACGGTGTTGGTGCTCATCCTGCTGACGGCCCTGCTGCGGCTCGATACCACAGCGGATGTACGCATCATCGGGGCGATTCCGTCCGGGTTGCCGACGTTGGGGTTTGCAGGGCTGGATTTATCGCAGGTGGGGGCGTTGTTGCCGGGTGTGCTGGCGATTGCGCTGGTGGGCTTCATGGAAGCGGTCAGCACGTTGCAATCCTTGCCTTCGAACAGCCCACAGCGCTTTGATGCCAATCAGGAATTGCTGGCGATGGGGGCGGCTAACCTCGCGTCGGGCTTATCCGGTGGTTTTGCGGCCACCACGTCGATCAGCCGTACAGCCGTGAACGCCGCATCCGGGGCGCGCACGGGCTTATCGTCTATGATGGCTGCCGGGTTGCTGGCGCTGACCGTGCTGTTCTTCGCGCCTATCTTTTATTATCTGCCGAATGCTACGCTAGCGGCGATTGTGATTGTGGCGGTGGTGCGCCTGCTGGATTTTGCGTCAATTGCGCGTTTGTGGCGCTATTCACGTATCGAAACGCTGCCGTTCTGGGTGACGTTTGCGGCATCGTTGTTCGTCGGTATCGAAGTCGGCATTTTCGGCGGTACGCTGCTGATGTTGGCGGTGCATCTGGTGCGCACTGTCCGCCCACAGATCACGACGTTAGGCAACATCCCTGGCAGCGATCAATACCGCGAGTTAGACGCGGACACGCCGACCGAAACCGCGCAGCATACGCTGATCCTGCGCCCGGACGAAAGCCTGTACTTCGCCAATGCGCGGTACTTGAACCGCTACGTATTAAATGAGGTGGCGCAGCGCCCACAGGTGAAATATGTCATCCTCGTGTGTAGCTCGGTGAATCGTATGGATGGCAGCGCCTTGCAATTGTTGGCAGAACTGGCACAAGGGCTGACTCAGCGTGGCGTGCGCTTGCTCTTTGCGGATTTTAAGCCGAGTGTGCAGAGCCGCTTTGTCGGTACGCAATTCAGCGACCAAATCGGCATAGACCGCATCTATGCCCGCGTGCACGACGCCATGCTGGCCATCCGCAAGTGGGAAAACGAGGACGAGAGCATGTACGCGCATTGGCTGCTGTGATCGTACCAATCGCCTGCGTTGTCGTTCGAGGTTGTGCAGTCCAATTGACGTAACTACGCCCGATTAAGCCTAACGCACTTTCCGCAGTTTCCAGGTGCCCATGCGGCAATTTAGGAGAGGCCAGAAAAGACCGTGAAGGTCATATAATTATAACGTTCTGAGAACCTGACACTTTGGTGTAGAGTATCCAAATAGCCCATGAC
>DAOTTW010000012.1:0-8079 GCA_034437615.1 Anaerolineae bacterium
GGCGATGCTGGGTGCGCTGGCGCGTGGCCCCGTGCGTGATCTACGGCGTGCAGTAAAAGAACGCCTGTCGCGCTAGCGAACCGGAATAAAAGCGCCGCCCCGGACAGGTCAGTGCCCTGTCCCTACAAGATCGCAATCATCCACAACAGGTCTGTAGGGACGCGGCTTGCTGCGTCCGCCGCGAAAGACACACAACCACCCTACATCGGCTCGTCAAACTATGAATTGCTCGCCTGCCCCTTGCGCTCGGCCAGCGCCGCCAACATCGCCTCGACCTCGGTATATTTCACACGCGGACGCCCCGACGGTTCGCCGCGTTCGGTCTCTAGTGCGTCGATGATCTGCCAATCCTCAAACGAGATGAAACCAGGCTTGCGCTCCTGTAGCAGCCGCTCGATGCCATCACGCGCAGGTGCGCTCGGCTGCCATGTCTTGCCCGCTTCGGCATCTTCCAGCAGGCGCTTGACCGTCTCTACAGAATCCGGTTTGTTCGTGCCGATGATGCCGGACGGACCGCGCTTAATCCAGCCGACGACGTAATCCCCGACGACCTGCTCGCCCGTCTCATGTTCGCTGATGACGCGGCCATCGCTATTCGGGATGACGCCCCAACGCTCATAGAACGGCACATCCGGCAACGCTACGCCACGATAGCCCACAGAGCGAAACACCAGCCCAACCGGGATTTCCTCATACTGCTCGGTGGCGCGTGGGCGAATAGCACCTTTTTCGTTGACGTATAGCTCGTTCTTCACGACGCGGATGCCCTCAACGCGCTCCGTACCCAGGATTTCGACGGGCGACGTGAGGAAGCGCATGATGATCTTTCTCGGCTTGCCGGATGGCTGGCGCGTGCTGTATGCCTTCAGAATTTCGACGTTCTTCACGTCTTTTTTATCCACATCCGGCGATTGCAGATACATCAGGCTGGCCTTGTCAATCTCGATCTGATCCGGCGCGACGACAATATCCGCCCCCGCCATCTCGCCCAACTCCTTGATTTCCGGGTTCGTGAAAGCCGCCTGCGCTGGTCCACGCCGACCCAACACGTAAATTTCCTTCACGTTGCTGTTGACCAGCGCCTCTAGCGCGTAATCCGCAATATCCGTGACCGCTAGCTCTTCTTTCGTGCGTGCCAGAATGCGCGTGACATCCATCGCGACGTTGCCGACGCCGATCACGGCCACTTTTTCCTGCGTCAGATCAAAGGTTTGGTCGCGGTAATCAGGGTGTGCGTTATACCAGCCTACAAAATCCGTCGCGGGGTGGCTACCGGGCAGGTCCTCGCCAGGGATGCCGAGCTTTTTGTCGCTAGATGAGCCAACGGCATAAATTACGGCATGATAATGCTGCATCAGGTCGGCGCGTGTGACATCCGTGCCGAAGTTCACATTGCCATAGAAGCGAAAATCCGGCTTGCTGGCGATGCGCTCATAGACCTTGACCACATTCTTGATCTTCTGATGATCCGGCGCGACACCCCCGCGCACAAGGCCGTAGGGCGTTGGCAGGCGCTCGAACATGTCGATTTCAACAGTCAGGTCTTTTTGCTTTTGCAGGTATTCGGCGGCGTAAAAACCAGAAGGGCCAGAGCCGATAATGGCGACGCGAAGCGGTTGTTCTGCGGTTCCGAGTGTCATAAGCTGTGTTCTCTCAATAAGTTTGTGCATTCATTCACAGGATGTATTATAACGCGCCTATGCTGTCAAGCTAACAGGGAAACTTAATGCCAGAGAGAAAATAAGAGAAAACAAATGAAAATGCGCCACAGAGAAAATAAATGAAAACAAATGAAAACGCGCCACAGAGAAAATAAATGAAAATAAGAGAAAATAAATGGAAATGCGCCACAGAGAAAATAAATGAAAATGCGCCAGGGAAAACCGAAATGCGCCAAAGAAAACCGAAATGCGCCGAAAAAAAACCGAAAAGCACCGAAAAAACCGAAAAGCGCCAGGCGCATATCTGCGTAGGAATCCCCGCAGAAAAACGCTTGAGTGCTGGACATGCTGCTTATTTCGCCATACAGTAGTAGCGTAACGAAACACCAACAGAATCGCGGAGCTATGCATGTCTAACTGGTGGGGTACACGCAAAGAGGTATCACCACGTTTGCGCTGGGAAGTAGAGGCGATGCGGGCGACCTTCGGCGAGACCTTCAAGCTAGTTGTGCCGCCTTTCGGTGGCCTGCTCTACTGGCAGGGAAACGTCATGGTGAACATGTCGATTCTAGAGACGCCTGAACATACGCTGAAGATCGTTTACCCGAAGGAATACCCGAACCGCCCAGCCGAAGCGTACTGCGTCAAACCGCGCATTTACAGCGAAAAGCATCAATACGAAGACGGACAATTATGCCTGTTCAACCCGAAAGACGGCGAGCAATACGGCTGGAACCCAAGCAAATCCACTGCTGTCACCGTCGCTGGGTGGGCGATACAGTGGTTGTATGCATACTATACGTGGCGTGCCACAGGGGATTGGCCAGGGATTGAAGAGCGCATCCGGCCCGATACCCCGCTACCGCGCCGCCGCCGCCGCTAACCACAAGCTAGCCCAGGGCAGCAACAAGAGAGGTAAGAGCGGGTGGAGGATTTCGGTAAACTCATCCGACTAGAATTAGAGGTAATGTCGAGGCGACTGAGAGGAATGGCGATGATCTCACGTGGCATCGTCCCCAACCTGGTCATCTCTCAGCGCGTGATGGACAAGATCGCGCAGATTGCTCGTCAGTTCATCGCAGATGAAACTGGCGAATCCATGTTGGGGTTCGTACTAGAACACGACGAACCGGAGCAAATGCCCACAATCTATGTTGTGGATACCATTTCGCCCGATGAAGAGGCGACCCTGCGGCGCACACACACGTTTCAGCAGGGCGATGATTTGCAGGATGAAATCATCTGGTGGTTGCAGGAAAACTGGCGCTTGTGCCGCGAAAAAGGCGTCGATAGCGCAATAGAGCCGCTGGATAGCCAGTGGAACGTACCCTTGCGCTACCTGGGCGATTGGCATAAACAGCCCGGTTATATGATCCAGCCCAGCGGCGGCGACCTGCTGACCGCCTTGAGCTGGCTGGATGACGAGGAAAACCAGATGGAATACCTGCTGGTGCCCATCGTGACGTTAGGGCACCCCGCCACCACCTACGAAGAGGGTGCGCAGGTCAATTACTGCACGGTTCAGATGCCGGATGGCTCAAGTTTGCGCGTGGATTGGTGGTACATCCACCGTGACGTGCGCGTCTTTCAGCCCATCACGCCCGTCATCATGCAGGAAGCCACCTTCCCGCGCCTGACGCCCTACCCCTGGCATCTGGTCTACCCGGAGCGCATGGAAGAAGAGGTCGATGAGATCAGCGGCGAGGGTATGTACGTGCAGGCGCTTGTGTGGCAGGCCGATCAGGATATTCCGATGGAGTTGTGCTTCTTTGTGGCGCGTCCCGGTTCGGCTACAGTGCTGCTGATCGTCACCGAGCACGACTACCCGCTATCAGCGCCACGTGCCTACATCGCACCCTTTGCACATTTCGACGCCAGCGCCGATTTCTACGACATCTTTAATCAATTCTGGCAGGCTTCTAAAGCGCTGGGTGACATCCCTGGTTGGGTGTGGAACGCCGATAAATATCTGTTGGATTACGTGCACGCCATCGAAGATCATCTCGGCATTGCACCACCACCACAGAATAACGCCATCAATATCCGCATCGAATTCGCAGATGATGAAGATGCAGATGCAGATGCAGATGCAGACGCGGACGCAGATGCAAATGCAGACGCAAACAATGCAGCAGATGCAGCACAAAATGCACAGGTGCAGGTCAATGTGAGCGATGGCAACGATGGCCATCAGGCCAAGCGCACCGCACAGGCCGCTAAGGACCTGCAAGACGACAAAGCAGCGCAAGCCAACAAAGCAAAGACAAAGACAGAAACAGAAAGCGAAGAACCCTCATGACAGACTGGCAGCGCGTTGAACAACTCATCGGCAGCCACAACCTCGAACAACTCGCACAGAAGCGCGTCGGCGTGATTGGCCTCGGGTCTGGTGGCAGCTTCGTGGCGACCAGCTTAGCCATGAGTGGCGTCGGGCACTTCATGTTAGCAGACCCGGATGTGATGGAGGCGGGTAACGTCGTGCGTCATGTGGCGGATCGACGTTATGTGGGCCAGAACAAGGCCACAGCCGTCGCGGACCTGATCCTGCATCGCAACCCGAACGCCAAAATCGACGTAATCGAGGACCGCATCGAAAACCACGAAAGCGCCCTAGATAACCTCGATATGCTCGTGGTGGCGGTGGACGGCGAAAATGCCAAGTTCATCATTAACGAGCTAGCGCTGAAGCGCCACCTGACCGCCGTGTATGCGGGTGTATATGAGCGCGGTGAGGGCGGCGACATCGTGATTATCCGCCCCTATGATGGACCCTGCTATGCCTGCTGGTCACAAAGCCTGCGCGATGGCGCACCGACCACCTCGCGCACGCCCGAAGGCGAACTCGATTACGGTATGATCGGTGAGGCAGGCACGCTAGAAGCCGAGCCGGGCTTGTGGGTGCATGTGACGAAGGTGGGCAGCATTCAGACGGACATCATCCTGAACGAACTGCTGCGCGGCAGCGATGTACATGAGGACATGCCCGGTAACACCGTGATCGTGGCCAACAGCGCGATAGAAATCCTCGATGGCGTCGTCAGTGACCCGCACACGGGCCTGTGGGTGAACATCCCGCGTGACCCGGAATGCCTCGTGTGTGGCGACAAAATACAGTTGGCGCAGGACGAAGCATCTATGTCCCTAGAGGACCTGATGGGGTCGGATGGCATGGGTAGCATGATCGAAATGCAAGACGAGCCAGAGCAGCAAACACAACGCGGTGAGGATGGCTAGGCCAACGCAGCCACGCTAATACGGATGTTATCAAACGATGGTACACTGTGAGCTAGAGTCGTAAAACCAGTCAAATCGGAGTAGCCTGAATTATGGCTGATGAGAACAGCAAGAACAACATCCCGATCAGCAACGACAACGATGGGGCGCAGAGCAACCGCAATCTGGATGACGAAGCGCCACGCACGCGCAACAACCTCGCACGCGACGACGGGGATATGGGCGAAGAGAATGACCGCGAACGCCTGGAGCGTCTCGGCGGTGAGCCTGCCCCGGTGATTACGCCAGAGGAATTCGCCCGCTTGCAGAAGGCCGGGCAGGTGCACATTGACTCACGTGGGCGCGTCCGCACCGCACGTCGCAGCGGCTCCGAGGCTGGGGTTTCGCTGCGTAAGCGTCGGGCATGGTATGGCACGTAACGCCAACGCCGATCAATTGCGCCAAGATTTGGTCGAGCACCTTCGGGCGCGTGGCGTCCTCGCAGATCAGCGGGTCGCGGCAGCGTTCGCGGAGGTGCCGCGCCATCGCTTCTTACCAGGCACCCCCCTGGAAAAAGTCTACAGCGATGCAGCCATCCCGATTAAATCCGACGATCAAGGCATTGTCGTCAGTTCGTCCAGCCAGCCGCGCATGATGGCCATTATGCTCAATCAGGCAGGTGTGCAGCCCGGTCATAATGTGCTGGAAATCGGCACGGCGACGGGCTACAACGCCGCCATCACACAGCACATCGTCGGCGACGCTGGCAGCGTGACCTCGCTGGAAATCGACAACGACCTAAGCCGACAGGCCACCAAGAACCTGCACAGCGCAGGCTATTCGATGGTCAAGGTCGTGCAGGTGGACGCCGCCGCAGGCTATGCGCCGCGTGCCTCTTATGACCGCATTCTCTCGACGGTGGGCGTGTGGGACGTGCCGGAGCAGTGGTTGCAGCAACTCAAGCCGGATGGCGTGCTGGTCGTGCCGATTGCGATGGATGGCGTGCAGGCGAGCGCAGCCTTCAAGCCTCAGCCTGACGGCACATTTTTGAGCGTCGATAATCAGCCCTGTGGCTTTGTGCAATTGCGCGGGGAAGGCACCGGACCCAACACGATGATGCGCGTCGGCACCACAGCGCTGCATCTGATGGCCGATGACCTGCACAAGATCGACTCAGCAGCGCTGCATATGTTGCTCTCCGACGATCAAGGCTTGTGTCATCTGGAGACCGTCATCGAGCACTTCGACGATTGGTATGGCTTCCAGCTTTATTTGATGCTGAACGAGCCATCTGGCTACATTTTCGCGGTCTATGTAGTGCCAGAGGGTCGCAAGCCCTATGGCATGGAATATAGCGGCATGGCCTTGTTTGCGCCTGCTAGCGCGGCCTTCGCGGCCTTTCAAGACCGGGGCAACGTGCACTGCTTCGCGGGGGCTGACGCAGTGCTGGCCATGCAGGAAAAAGTGGACGAGTGGAAGGCAATCGGGCGTCCACGTGCGCAGGAACTACGAATGCGCCTGATCCCGCGTGCACAGGGCGAACCGCAGCTTGAACACATTGAGCAGCTCAAGCGTGGCAAAGTCTATGAGCGCCGCCAGCACTATCTGCATGTCTGGCTGGAAGAAAACACAACCACGTAATGATGATCTCATGCAGGGAAGGGCCATAACCCCCCTACATCGTGTGGGCCTGGTCTCGTTCACCCGTTCATTTGTTCAATTATTCATGTGTTCAGTTCGTTCAGTTCATGGATCGCACGCGACTTCACCGCATCCCCGAAGATGGCCAGCCCCGCGTTGAATACGATCAGGCCGAGCGTGCCTTTGACGAACCAGCGGCGGCCAGCCTGCTTATCATTAGAGGCATCCCCCACCAAGCTCAGCCCGAAACCCGTCAGCAACAGCCCAAGCGGTGCCAGTTGCAGCCATTTTCTGTAGTCGCTCTGGTTCTGAGTGTTCCCTGCCATTGTGTCAATTTGCTCCTGTCTTGCGCTTTATCGCTTATCGCGTTGTTGATAATACATAGGTGATTGTCTCACAGGCGTATCAACCCCGGCGCAACGCACAATGAGAGGCGTTTAAGCATCTCTCAGGCTGAATTCATGCAACTGGGCGGGCTGTTGTCTATGATGATAGCGCAAGCAAAAACAGATGACATCGGCCAACAGAAAGCAGGGGTTATGCTCAACATTGGCGATACAGCGCCGGATTTTGAACTACCGAATCAAAACGGCAAAATGGTGAAGCTCAGCGATTTTCGCGGCAAGAAGGTCGTGATTTTCTCGTTTCCGAAGGCGAATTCGATGGGTTGCACAATGCAAGCGTGTGCCTTTCGTGATGAAGCCCCGACACTAAACGACAGCAATGCGGTGGTGCTTGGCCTCAGCCCGGACCCGCAAACCGCTATGAAAAAATTCAAAGAGCGCCAGAACCTCGCTTACGACCTGTTGAGCGACACCGATCATAGCGTGCTCGAAGCATGGGGGGCCTGGGGGCCGAGTGTGCTGGGGGTGATTAAGCTGCCGCTTGCCAAACGCTCTTACTGGGTGCTGGATGAAAACGGCGTCGTGATAGATATGAAGATCGACGCAGGCCCGAAGGAAAGCGCAGAGAAGGCGGTTGCGGCCTTACGCAGTGCATCAGCCGCCACCGGCGATTAATTGCTGAGGCATCCTGCACGCGATTTGCCGCCTAAACCGCCCTGCACACAAACCTTCAAATATAGCTAAAACATACACAAAGGAACGCAGATCATGCCGACAATCGGCGAGATGGCCCCCGATTTTGCATTGCCGAATCAGGATGGCGAAACGGTTAAGCTCAGTGATTTTCGTGGGAAGCGCGTCGTGCTCTTCGCGTATCCCAAAGCAGGCACCAGCGGCTGCACCACACAGGCTTGCGGCTTCCGGGATGAGATGCCGCGCATCGAAGCGGCAAACACGGTGGTGCTTGGCATCAGCCCGGATGCACCGGACGCGCTGAAGCGATGGCAGACCGATGAAAACCTGCCCTATGACTTGCTGAGCGACCCCGGTCATCAGGTGCTCGAAGCGTGGGGGGCCTGGGGCGAAAAATCCATGTATGGCAAGACGTATATGGGTGTAATTCGCTCGCATTGGGTGATTGGTGAGGACGGTACGATCATTGATGAGCAACTGAAGGTCAGCCCGAAAAAGAGCGTGGAAAAAGCGCTGAAGGCGCTGGC
>DAOTTW010000013.1:0-14453 GCA_034437615.1 Anaerolineae bacterium
GCATAGTTGCTGTCGGCGTCGCTGTTCACACTCAGCAATTCAAAGGCGACCAGCACAACAAGCAGCAACACACGGGCATTCTGTGGCAAACCCAAGCGCAGCAGCAGCGCCAACGCCAGCACGACAAGCAGACTGAAAATAGCAGGGTTCGGGGCAGCGGCTAGCAGGTCATTCGCGCTGATTAATGCCGCAAACAGCAGCAACCCCGTCAAGCCAAACAGCGCGTAAGCTCCACGACGCAACCACACAGGCACCGGACCAGCAAATGCATATGCGGCACCAATCCCGGCCAGTATCGCAGCACTATGCGCGACCAGCATAGCCGCTCGTTCTTGCCCACGAAAATAGCTCAACCCCGGCAACGTGTTGTAAAGCAGATGATAAAGCGCCGTGTTTTCGCCCAGGCTCAGCAATAACGCGATCAGCCCCAGGCCCAGCCAGAAAACGCTCTGCATCCAGCGCAAACGCGCCGCGACGTAGGCCAGCACCAGCGCCGGGATGCCCACATAAAGCGGCGACCAACGGCTGACCGCCCCCGGCAACAGTATTTGCAGCAGTTCATGCAGCGCAAAACCGCCTGATTTAGCCTTGAAGCCCAGATCACCGCGTGAGGCCAGCGCCAGATATTCGACACCGGGCAGAAACGTCACCGCCGTAACGCCGAAGGTCACACCGCCGAATAGCAGCAACGCTGTGATAAAGCGCCGCCAGCCGATTTTTTGCTGCCAGATGCGAAAAACCAGCCAGGCAACCAGCGCCCAGGTCAGCAGGTAGCTCGTCTGTGGATGGCCAGCCAGCCACGACAGGCCCAGCGCCCAACCCGCCAGCAACAACCAGCCCCAACACAATGCCTTGTGCCGGGTCGCCTCTAAGATGCCCAGCGCCGCCAACGGAAACCAGATAAACGCCTCTAACAGCGCCGTCTGCAAGGGTGGGTAGCCACTCGTGAAGCCACCATAACCAGCAATCAGCGCGGCAATCAGTGCCCCGGCGACGCCGTGCACTGCATCCAACGTCAGGCGACGCACAAAGACATACATCAGCACCGTCAGTAGCAACACATGGAACGCCGCTTCCAGTTGCAGCGCGTTATAGGACCACTCGCCTGCGGCAACGCTTAGCCCCATCGTCAGCAGGCGCGGTGGATAAAACACAGCCGCTTGCGTATCCGCAATGAAAGGCAGGCCACCGTTGTTATAGGGGTTCCATAACGGGATTTCACCCTCGGCCATGCGCTCGTATTGATAACCGCCAAACGCCACGAATTGCCGCGCAAAATCCCCATAGACGAAAGACGCCTGATCTGCTGCCACAGGCGTCAGGATGCGCCAGAAAAACAACAGCCACAGCAGCAGCAACGTCAGCAGCGCCAGCCCATCGTTACGTATGCGACCTATAGAACGTAAACGCTGCATCATAGCGCAACGCTGACCACGCGCTGATAAAAATCGGCGCACTTCTCCGCTATCGTATCCCAATCAAACACGCTATGCAGGCCACGCACGTTACGCCGCAGTTTTTCGCGCTCTGCTGGCTTGTCGTATAGCTTTTGCAGCGCTTCGGCCAATAACGGCGAGTCATCCGGCGGTACGAATTGCATCGTATCGGTAAACACCGGGATTTTCGTCTGTGGCCTGGTCGTGACGATAGGGCAAGCGTGCTGAATTGCTGCCATCAGGCTGCCGCGCCGGAAAGACGCCCCATCCCGAAACGGCAAAGCGACCACATCCGCTGCATTCAGATACGCCGTCACCTCATCGCTAGCGACAAAGCCCGTCCACAGCACATGCTCATCCAAACCCAGCAGCAGCACCTGCCGATCAATCTCTTTCGCATACGCCACATTGGATTTATCGCTGCTGCCCGTGCGCCCACCGATCATCACCAGCTTCGCGGGCACACCATCGGCCCGTAGGATGGCCAGTGAACGCAGTAGCGTATCGACGCCCTTGCTGTGGTTGACGAACCCGAAATGCGCGATCAGATAATGCCTATCCTGCGCCCCAGCCTGCTTGCGCCACGCGGCGCGGTCATAATTCGGCGGCAAATCGGTCAGTATATTGCTGCCAATGGGGATCAGCGTGCTATACGGCAGATATTTCACCTGCTCGTAATCCGTCTGATTGGTGACAATCACACCAGCAGACTTTGTTGCAAGCCGCGTCACAATCCAGGGGCGCAAGCGTCCGGCCTTCGGGAATAAATACGGGTGGCGCAGATCATGAAAGGTGGTGACGACAGGCACAGGCGCGACGAAACCGGGCAGAAAATGCACCGACGCGGACATACCAAACGCGGCAGTCTGGAATTGCAAGCTGATAACGTCTAGCGCTGTCGCCTCTGCCCATTTATGGATTTTGCGCATAGCACCATGCCCCCAGCGACCTTTATGCGTCATCAGTGATAGATTCAGGTCTGCGGAGCGCGTCCCCTCGCGGCTGAAGATATGCACATCGTGCCCCATCGCTTGCAATTTATCCGCGATGATGCGGCTGTAGGCCCCTACGCCGCCCTGCATCGGCGGATATTCACCTGTGACAATGCCGATTCGCATCAACCTAGCCCTGCGCTTTCATTTGGATGCTGCTAGCATCGTCGCTTGCTCTCAGACCAGAGCGCAACACCTGCCAGTAAACGCGGATGCGTTCGTTGCGCATTTGGCGCTTATGCCCTAGCAGGCTTTTCGCGCCCTCAATACCGATCTGCACCGCATAATTTGCCAGCAAAAACAGCCGCAGCATTGCCGCAAAACCGGGGCCGTGATGCTTGCTAAAATAACGCAGCTTGCTTTCCTGAAAGTGAATGTGGCGGCGTGCTCCGGCTTGATCGCTGCTTTTGCCACCATGATGCGTAATTTGCGCCTTGCCGAGATACACGACGCGCCAGCCTGCGTCCTTTGCCCGCTTGCACCAATCCAGTTCTTCGCTGTACATCACAAACGCCGTATCCAGCCCGCCGATTTGCTCATAGACCTCACGCCGTGCCATCAGCGCCGACCCCTGCACCCAATCGACATCCAACACCGCATTATCCGGTGCATTAGCCACATAATAGGCATCTAGCAATTTGCGCGGTGCGATAGGCTGCAACCATGTGCTTTCGAAAAAGGCCAGCGTTTTGGTCGGGAAGCGGCGGCGGCTGGATTGCGTGCCGCCGTCTGTATTCAGGGTATGCGGCCCCACAACACCCACAGTCGGGTTTGCGTCCAGATACGCCACCATTTGCGCCAGCGCATCCCCGATGACCTCGGTATCCGGGTTCAGCAGCAGCACACGCCGCCCCTGCGCCGCCGCCAGCCCGATGTTGTTGCCGCGTGTGAAGCCCACGTTATCAGACTGCGCGAAAAGCCGCACCATCGGATAGCGCGTTTGCAGCAGCGTCACCGTCTGATCGCTACTGGCCGAATCTACGACGATAATTTCTGTGCCGAGGTTGTCATCCTGCGCCGATAGGATGCTATTTAGGCACGCGGCCAGATCATCAGCCACATTCCAGCTTACAATAATGATGGATAAATCTAGCATGGGCTGCATCACCCTGTAAAATCCGAATAACGGCGCGATTTTACCATCTGTTTACCGCTTGCAAGAGATTTGATTACAACTCCGCCGCATACTGTGAATAGCAAAACAAACACACACAGACACACAAATAGGAGCAACACCATGACTATCGACATCAAACGCATCACCCTGGTACTGCTGAGCGTTATCGTGCTGGCACTGCCCACAAGCATCGCAATGGCGCAAGATGATAGCGGCGCAGGCCGCCCCGGTGACCGCTCGCGGGACCGTGGCCGGGATCGTATCGACCTCAACCTGATTGAAGCAATTAGCGACGCCGCCGGACTGGAACCGCGTGAAATCCTGCCGCAAATCCGCGATGGCGCGACGCTGGCCGAAATCATCGAGGCCAATGGGGGCAGTGTGGATGCCGTCATAGCCGAAGCCACTAGCACCATCAGCGCTGAGCTGGCCGAACGTGTGGCAGCAGGCGACATCACACAGGACCGCGCCGACGCCTTGCTGGAACGGTTTGATGAAATGCTGGCCGACCTCATTAACGGTGAACTGCGTGACATGCGCGGCGTCCGTAATCGCTTCGGGGATCGCTTCGGGGAAGGTCGTGGGCCACGCGAACGCCTGGAAGAACGCCGGAGCAGGGAACGTGAACGCGGTGCAGTTATGCGCCTGGGCCGCATGGTACTGGAAGAGACAAGCCTGACGCGGCAAGAACTGCGCGAACAAATCCAGGCAGGCAACACGATGGCGGATATCCTGAGCAGCAACGGCGTAGACGTAGATGGCTTCATCAACGAGGTAACGACACAAATCGAAGCACGTGTAAACGCAGCCGTTGAAGCAGGTCGCATTACAGCAGAAGTAGCCGAAGCCCGCATCGAACAAGGCCGTGAAACCCTGACGAACATCCTAAACCGCACCTTCGGCACAGCTTCAGTGGAGCCAACCGGCTAAACAAACCTGTGCGTCACCTTTAAACAACCTCCGGTAACGCAAACAGGCGCATGGCATTCTCAGTGGATGCCTGCGCCACTTCGTTTACCGTCAGCCCCTTGACCTCGGCCAGTTTCTCCACGATGTACGGGATGTATGCGGGTTCGTTGCGCTTGCCCCGGTAAGGGTGCGGCGTCAAATACGGCCCGTCTGTCTCCACCAGGATGCGATCTAGCGGCACATCCTTTGCAATCGCCCGCAGATCATCGGCCTTTTTGAACGTAATCGGCCCCGTAAAGCCCAGGCAGAAACCCGCCGCTAACGCACGCTCGGCAATTTCCGCAGGTGCAGAAAACGAGTGCAGCACACCAGGACGCGACTGCAGGGCCTCCGGCAAATGCTGCGCCCAGCGCTCTAAGATCGGCAGCACGTCGTTATGGGCTTCGCGGTTGTGGATGATTACGGGCAGTTCGCGCTGTGCAGCAAGCTCAAGCTGCTGCTCAAAGGCATCGGCTTGTTTGGCCTTCGGGCTTTCATCCCAGTGATAATCCAGCCCAATTTCACCGATAGCGACAGCGCCGGCTTGATATGAAAGACGCTCGATAGCCTGTAACGTATCCGCTGAAAAATCGGCGGTGCTATTCGGATGCACGCCAACGGCTGCAAAAATCTCGCCAGGGTGTCCATCAGCCAGTAACAGCGCCTCACGCGCCGTCTTAGTGTCAATCGCCGGGATAATGACGCGCTTGACACCGGCAGCATGGGCGCGTTGCAACACATCGGCGCGGTCATCGTCGTACTGCTGCAAATTCAGGTGGCAGTGGGTGTCAATCAATGGTTGTAATCTGTGCGTGGGTGTCGTCATGGTTAGCCTATGTGATAGCGTCTTGCGGCTGTCGTTCACATGGTATCACATCTGATATTGTGCTAGTTGGGGCTGGATGCCTGCAAGCGTTGACGACAATCTGCCAGTAAATCCGCCAACGATTGCCGCAATGAGATTTGTGGTTGCCAGCCTGTCGCCTGCTGCAAGCGCGTGTAATCCCCCCGGACATACGGCACGTCAACCGGCCTGAGCTTGGCCGCGTCCACTTGCACGTCGATTTTTGCTGGCGTCAGGCTGAGCAACGTATCTAATAATTCCTGTATACTATGCATCTGATTCGACGCCACGTTATAGGCTTCACCCGGTTCGCCATGTTCGGCCAATAGCTGATAAGCCCGCACAACATCACGCACATCGGTAAAGTCGCGCTTTGCGCTCAGGTTGCCCACCTGCATCACGGGTGCGGATATGCCCGCTTCGATGCGTGCAATCTGCAAGGCAAAATCCGGTGCGACAAAGCTGGCGCTCTGGCGCGGCCCGATATGATTGAACGGACGTGCACGCACAATCGGCAGCTTGTAAGCGAGATGATATTGCAGGCTCATCAGGTCCTGTGCGGATTTACTGAGGCTGTAGGGGCTGGTAGGCCGCAATGCACGGTCTTCGGTCAGGGGCCGCGTATCCTGCATATTCGCACCATAAATTTCCGATGACGTTACGGCGATGATACGCGCCGCAACGCCTACATCCACACAGGCTTGCAATACATTGAACTGAATGCGCAGATTCGTCTCTAGCGTATGCCAGGGGCGCTCGAAGGAGCGCTTGGCGGATGCCTGGCCCGCCAGATTGTAGATTACATCCGGTTGGACCTGTTGCAGCAGGTGCAGCACGGCGTCGTAGTCGCATAGATCGAGCTGCACATAGCGCTCATCCGCTAGTACCTGCGGTGGCACAGCCGAGAAGAACGTCCCGTAAAGCTGCGCGTCTGGCTGCACCCGCGTCAGATGCCGCACCAGATGACAACCGGCAAAGCCACTAGCGCCTGTAATCAGTACCCGCACAATCAAACCCTTCTGTTTTTCGCCCTATTAGCGCACAAATTATAACAAGCGCTAGACAAGGCACCAGTGCAGCGTAGCGGAAATACTGTAGCAGTTTACAGGTGCACAAAAACACGTCTCCACGAACGTTACCCCGTAGGGACGCCATTCTTGGCGTCCGGGGCGGCGTAGCCGCATTGCAACCGTATCTACACCATCATGCAGCGGAACTAAGGCATAGGATAAGCGATTATGAAGCCATCAACCGTCAACCGATCTGGCACCTGATACGCGATGATGTCGTAGTGCACCTCCGCTTGCAATTCACGCCCCGGCAACACCGCAACGACGCCGCGCTGTGTTGCCTCAACTATGTACGCGCTGCGCAGGCCCGTTTCTCGTAGCGTAATTACGGTTTCGGACGCGGCCAGTGCTTCGATGTTGCGCTGGTAGCGGCGCAGGCCACCAGGCAACGTAGGCGGCCCGAAAGCCCCCGCTGCTTCGGCATCCTCAGCAGGTAGACCGACAGGCGTGGGCGTTTCATCGCGTTCAATCGGCGGTGGCCCTAGCGCAACGCTCAGACGAACCCTGTCCTGGCTCAAATTAATCAGGCGAATCGTAGGGTTGTTGTCGTCGGTCTGCACATCCGCATCCGAGACAATCAGCAAGCCAAAGCCCGCTTCCGGTGTGCCATATAAAAAGGCGCTGTAAGTCTGCCCATCCTCAAAGGTGACCACCTCACGCGCTAGCAAACGGTTACGCGCCACATCGCGCGCTGTCAGCACACGCTCACCCCCTGCGATGATTAGCAAGCCGCTGCCCGTGCCATAACCAACCGACTGAAATGCGATCAGGTCATCCAGGCGAAATTCTGGCACGATGCCCGGTGCCGCATTCACCACACGCAAGCGCGTCGGTTGGCGGATTTGCTGCGGTTGCAGCGTCTCGATAGGCTGTGGTTGGTCGCTCACTGCGGCATCTCGCGCTAGCAAAACCGGCTCAGCGTTTTCAAAATTAGAAAAGGCCAAGAGATACGTCCGACCGGCTTCTAAGCGGTAGGGGCCACTGTTCAGCAAGACATTGCTGTCATTTTCCAGCCACTCAACCGAGTACCCACCCGCTGGCAGCGTTATCGGGCGGGCGGCTTGCTCTGCAAATAGGCGATCTTCTTCGAGGATACTACTTTGCGCCTGTTCACTTAGCTTATACGTCAGGCTGCTTATCTCCGGTGCGATATTGGCGACAATCAAGCGCGTGGTGCCGGGGTCTAGCTCACTTAAGTCTTCACGGATGGGCAGGGCGGCAAGTTCATCAATGCTGATGCCATACATCAGCAGCGTCAGGTTTTCGCCTGCGTTGGCGTTCGTCAGCACTTCCAAGAACGGATCGTTTGCTGCCGGGTCTTCGCCTGCACGATACGCCGTCAGCCTGTACTCACCAGAGCGCACCTGCCGCGCTTCGGTTTCCGCGCCATAGGCTATGCCCTGACCGAGTTGCTGCTCACCCAGGTAAATGTCGAATTCTGGCCCCGGCACAGCAGCATTCACCACACGCACCGTCGCCAAGCCCTCCACACGTGTGCTGACCTGTATCACGTTAAAATCAGGGGCGCGCCCTGCCAGTATCAGCGTATAGCTTTCGCGTGGCCGCAGGTTGATATTGTAATCCGACAGCACGACGCCGCCACTTTGCAGGCTCAGATCACGCCGTTCGCTTTCCAGCAGCGAAGGCCGCGAAATTGCGCCTGCTGATAAGGGCGGTATCAACGCGCCCTCCGCTACATCCACCCCGATAGGCGTATCTCCTGACAATGCATTCACCAGCACCAGGCGGCTACGCTCTGCTTCTAAGGGGGCAATATCTTCTGCGACAGTCTGCAATACAGGGGCTTCTGCGTTGCCAGCAAACAGCAAGATGAGCGACTGACCGCCCAGGACCAGCGCCGTATTTTGCACAATGGCATCATCAAGCGGGTTGCCACCATCCGTCACCACGCGCACCGTGTATTCACCTGTGACGATGCCAGCCTGCCCGGTAAACTGACCATAGCGCACCCCACTCGCCAAGCGCAAGCCATCGACAAACACATCCACCGCATCTATATCCGGGTTGGCGTGTACAACGCGCAAAAACGCCTGCTCATCAGCGCTGAAGGCATCGGTACGCGGTACGGGCAGGGTAGCCGTCGGCGTAGCGGATGGGGTAAACGTCGCCGTCGGTGTGCTGGTATGGGTCGCCGTCGCGGTGGGTGGGATGGCTGTGTTAGTCGGTATCGGTGTCGGCAGTGGCTCACTTTCACAGGCGGCCAGCAGCACCAATACCAGAAGCGCCAATGATAGGCTTAAGGGTTTTCTCAGCAGGGGCAGCATGGGTGGCTTACTCCGGTTTGGTTTAGACACAGCACATTGTACCGCGTTCTGTAGCCTATCATCAGCATGACAATCGTCGGGGGCATCGGTCCCCGCGCTTGCGCCTAGTTCGTGTTTATCACTGGCACCTCAAAGACATCCACGAATTCACCGTTGAAGCTCAGCACCACAAACTGCGATGCAATCCAGCCTTCCTGCCCTTCAAAGGTCGCCTGTAGCCATTCGCCCTGTTGATCGCGCCCTTCGACAATTAAGCGCGTGCCACTTGGGATCAGGGCCAGCGATTCACTATTGCGGTCAGCGTTGCGGCGGAATTGCAGGTTCGCGCCGGGGTCCAGCCGCACCTCAGCCACGAACGCATCTTCAGTCGGGTCCGGCGTGGGTGGCGCTTGCACAGAAGCCCCCGCACTGACCTCGCCCGTCACATCTGATGAAACAATTTGCAACAAGATGTTATTGGTCGCACGCGAGCGCACATTGCGCAGGTCTTCCAATATAATCGTTTCACCGTTGAAGCGATAATCCAGATATTGCGTCGAGACCCAGCCCGTGACCGTACCGCTGTCCGCAGGCCGGAAGGTGACGAACGCCCAATCTTCGGCGCGGTTCAACCCTTCAACCTCGATAATCGTGCCACCGGGCAGCCCGGTCAGGCGCTCGCTGCTGGCGCTGGGCGCACGGCGTACATTCAGCGCCACACCAGGATCCAGGCCGATCACCTCAGCGTTGATGCGGTCCTCTGGCGGCGGCGGTGGTGTGACCTCGGTGCTATTGGCGCTGCCGGGGACGTTGCGGCCAACAGTCGGCAGGTCCGCGAGGCGCTGTTCTTCACCATCTGGCCCAAAGACATCGACATACAGCGCATTGACCCAGGCCCTAATCTCGCCACCGTCGGGCGTGTTGTATGTGATGTTCAGCCAGGTGTTTTCTGGGTCGAGGTCGTCGCGCTCATCAACCAACTGCGTAGCCGGGTCCACGTATGTCTGTGCTGCTGCTGGTGCGCCCTGCCCTTCGACCAATTCCACCGGGCGGCCTTCGCGACCATTCACGACCAACACCGTGCCCGATGGCGCTAGACCAAGCGATTGCTCATTGGGGCTGGGGCGCAGGCGCAATTGCAGGTTTGCATCCGGGTTGACGTTCACACGCCCCGTCACCACATCATCCGGTACACGTGGCGCAGCAGTCTCGACAACAGGCGGGCCGGATGGCGCAGCAGGGGCGGCTGTCGCTGGAGCAGGCGTCGGTGCTGCGGGTTGTGCAGGTTGCTGAACGACCTCTGTATCATCGGTCTCGAAGACGACTTCGCTATCATCAGCACCCGATGCGGACGCAGCACCGCTAGCGGGTTGGCTACCTGTGGCAATCGTCACGCCGGGGTTCGGTACACTGGCCAACGTCTGTGATAAACTGGTCGGCGCTACGATGATCTGCGGCGGTGTAAAGACATCCGTGCCCGCCAGCAGAAACAGGTTGTAATACACGCCCCCGTTAAATTGCAGGTCGCCAGTCGGGATACTCCCGGCGCTATCACCCAGCGTAAGCTGTACATCCAGTGCTGTAATATCCGGCGAAAAACGCGCTGCGGGGCTGGCTTCAGCAAAGGCCAGTTCACTGCCAAGCTGCGTGCCATCCGGCAGCGTGACCGTCGTGGTTGAATCCGGCACTGCGTTGATCAAGCTCACGGTGACGTTAGTCTCTGTCGTGCTGCTAATGTCATCCACAAAGACACTCGCTGCAACACCTGCATCGGGGTCCGGCAACACCGCGACAGTCTGCGCGACACCCGCCGAAACGGTCAGGCTGGTCGTCAGGATACCCTCAGCCGTACCAGCCGCTTGCAGCGCAACTGTGTGGCTACCAGATGGCAGCGCGATATGTGGCGACGGCATCAGTGGCGACAGACCAGGCACCATCAGCGTATCGTTGATATACACATCGACATCCGGCGCGCCGCGTGTCAGGTGTGCGAAGCGCACAAAACCGCTATCAGCAGCGCTTTGCGTCGGTGCACTGAGCAGCATGGCTGCTGGCTGGTCCGGCTTGCCATAAACCAGCGCGATATTTGACGTACCACCAGCCAGTGTCAACGGCACATCTGGCAAGATTGCATTCAGCAAGCTCTCGCCAGTGGGCAGAACCGCCACCTCATATGTAGCTGATGGAATATCGAACGTGCCGAGCGCCGTACCATAGCTCAGGTCGCTGCCGAGCGGTGTCCCTGCGTTCTGGATGCTCTCGCCGTTGATGACGACGGGCTGCGCCAGTTGCACATCGACATTCGGGCCGCCCGGAATCGCATGGACAACCAGCAAGCGCGAGGTGCCAAACGGCAGGCTTTGCAGGTCGTCGGTATAGGGCACAAAGGCCAGATCATTCGACGACGATGCAATAAAAGTCGTCACGTCATCCGACGCCAGCACAATATCCTGCTCCCATAGGGGTGCGCTGATGCCAGTCGGCGTGACGCTGACAACGTGCTGGCCCGCAGGCGCGTCGATGTAGTTGGTCGCGCTGCCATATTCCAGGTTACGCACGGCAATTGAGCCATTGATGTACACATCAACCGAGGTCGCGTCTGGAATGACATGCACAAAGCGAATTTCAGCGTTTGCTTGTGCGCCTACAATCCCGCTACTGAGCAACAGTAGCAACGTAACGATGGCGGCACGGAATAATCTATTCAGGTGCATAGATAATCTCCCTGATTTTGAGTGTTGAGTGATCCAAAACTGGTCCTATACAGAGCGAAAAAGTTCAGGCGTGGAGTGTAACATATTTGGTGCTCTACGGGGGTAATGCAGGTGGCGTAACGTAGGGTGCCGATTCTGCAATCGGCACCCCATAACAGCCCAATCGGCTTAGGTTCCTTCTTGCCATTGGTTCAGGTAGCGCTCTTGCTCAGGCGTCAGCTTGTCGATGTTGATGCCCATCGCTTCCAGCTTCAGGCGGGCAATTTCCATATCGACATCTTCAGGAATCGTGTACACCTGCTTTTGCAGCGTCGCGGCGTTGCGCAGCATGAATTCCGCACCGAGCGCCTGATTCGCAAAGCTCATATCCATCACGCTGGCGGGGTGCCCTTCAGCAGCAGCCAGGTTAATCAGGCGGCCTTCGCCCAGGATGTAAACGGGCTTGCCCTCCACGACGTATTCTTCTACGAAGGGGCGCACGAGGCGCGGTTCGCCTTCTGCGATTTCCGCAAGGCCCTTCAGGTTCAGTTCCACGTTGAAATGACCGGAGTTTGCAACGATAGCACGCGGCTTCATCGCCTGAAAGTGCTGCACATCGACCACGTTAATATCGCCTGTAGAGGTTATGAAGATGTCGCCAATCGGCGCAGCTTCGGCCATCGGCATCACGCGGTAACCGTCCATCAGCGCTTCCAGGGCACGCAACGGGTTGATTTCCGTCACGATGACGTTAGCACCCATGCCATGCGCACGACTAGCAATGCCACGACTGCACCAGCCATAGCCCGCGACGACTATTGTGCGGCCCGCCAACAGGATATTCGTAGCACGCACGATGCCATCAATGGTGCTCTGGCCCGTGCCATAACGGTTATCGAAGAGGTGCTTGGTGTTGCTATCGTTGACCGCAATCACCGGGAACTCTAGCGCACCCTCTGCGGCCATCGCCTTCAAGCGGATGACGCCTGTGGTGGTCTCTTCTGTGCCGCCGATGATAAATTCCAGCAGGTCGCGGCGGCTTTTGTGGATTTCGCTAACGAGGTCGGCACCATCATCCATCGTGATCTGTGGCTTGTGGTCCAGCGCTGCGGCGATGTGGTTGTAGTATGTCTCGTTATCCTCGCCCTTCTTGGCGTAAACGGGAATTTCGTCGTGTACCACCAGCGACGCGGCCACATCATCCTGCGTAGAAAGCGGGTTCGATGCGGTCAGGACCACATCAGCGCCACCAGCCTGCAAGGTACGCATCAGGTTGGCGGTTTCGGTGGTCACATGCAAGCACGCCGAAACACGCACGCCCTTCAGCGGCTTCTCTTTTTCAAAGCGTTCCATAAGGGCACGCAACACAGGCATTTCATGCTCTGCCCATTCAATGCGGTAACGCCCGCCTGTTGCAAGTTCTGGGTCTTTAATATCGTGTTCCACGACCATATCGGACATCGTGGTGAACTCCTCATGACTAAATCAACAAAATATGTGAGTGCAGTTCGGCTATGCTATAACGCAAATGGCCAGCTAATCAATCACCAACCACTGTAAAACTGTTGGAGCCATTTGGCCCCATACCACACAAACAGCCGATCAAGCTTTGAGTAGCTTGTCGAGCTGGCCTGCGTCGTCATGTGTGCTACGAAAGCGCTTGATAAAGGCTTCTAGCGTGTAGGCGTGGCTTTGTGGTCCGATGTGTTCCAATGCATATGTCGCACAAAGCGACCCCATCGCCCCAGCAACATGCAGTGGCATATCATACATCAAGCCAGCGATTAAACCAGCACGATATGCATCACCAGCGCCGGTTGGGTCTTTAATCCCTACTGTCTCAAAAGCGTCCACCTCAACGATGTCGCCATTTGTATACATCTTAGAGCCTTCTGCGCCGTGCGTAACGACGAGCATATTGACCGCAGCACGCAGGTCATCCAGGCTCATGCCCGTTTTCTCGCTGATGATCGTGCGTTCATAGGCGTTTATAATCATAATGTGTGCGTCGGCCATGTCGCGCTTCAGCGTTTCACCGTCCAGGCGTGCCACCTGCTGACTCGGATCATACACAAAGGGCCAATTACGCGCACGGCATTCGTCAGCGAGTTGGCTCATAGCTCGCGGGTCGTTGGGCGTAATCAGCACCATGTTGGGCTGCGTCACCTGTGCATCCGCCAGGCTGTATGTTTTGGCGTGGGCCATCGCACCACTGTAAAACGACGCGATCTGGTTGTTTTCTTCATCCGTATTGCAGAAGAACGACGCCGTATAAACGTCTTCCAGTTGGCGCACAGTGCTCGTATCCACACCGGCTGCTTCCAGCCATTTGCGGTAATCCGCAAAATCACGCCCCACAGTGCCCATCAGCTTAGGGTGCAGGCCCAGCCGCGCCATCGTGAAGGCGATATTGGCAGCCGTACCGCCCCAGTGTTTGGTCATATCCTCTACGAGAAAACTCAGACTCACCTGCTGCAAGGCTTCTGTCAGAATGTGCTCTTTAAAGCTACCCGGAAAGCGCATCAGATAGTCGTAGGCAATCGACCCTGTTACAATGACATTCATAGCCTTCTCTTCAAAAATTAGCTCGACAATGATGTGTAAATGGGTGTACTCAAAACGACGCAGCAGTATAGCATACAAACCACAGCTTGTCAGAGTTCACACAGTACAAGGTAGCACCACAAGAAAACGCGGACGGTGAAAATATAACTACTTCGACAATATCACATTTCGGAAAATGCCGATTTGCTACACGTTTTACCGCACATATCTAACATTAAAACGTAAATTATGGGCTGTAGGGGCTTGATGCATCAAGCCCCTACGGTGCACAACGGATCACACTGACTGTAGTTCACATTGATTTTGTGTGACAAAACCGAACATCTGATTAACATGACATTGTCGAAGTAGTTACGTTTATTTATGCTTGCTTTGGGAAAAGCTTCGCAACGGGCACGGAGAAACCCGGCAGCACCTCACCACCGTCCAACGTATCGTTCAGCGTCAGTGTTTGTACAGCTTGCCCCGGCTGCATGATATATACTTCCTGCTCTTCAGGGTCGACCAGCCACACCGTCGTACCT
>DAOTTW010000014.1:0-3425 GCA_034437615.1 Anaerolineae bacterium
TTGAACAGGCAGGTATCGCGGGGCAGGTTTTCACGGCGACGGAAGCGTTTATCACGTTGCGGCTGGAAGATATGCAGGGTAACCGAACGCAGGATTTAAGCATACGCGCCTGGTTTGCCAATACGTCAGTTGCGCTACTTGACTGGCGTGATCTGTTAGAAATGGGCATACTGCATGTGGATGCACCCCAACGCCATGCCACCTTTGAATTAAACCCCGCATAACGCCCCACATTGCCACCTGTTATAATCTCCGCTACACTCGCTACACTATGCGCACGTCAGCAGATTCGCAAATTCAGATCAGAGAGGGAAAACGACACGATGGACGAACTTTTTCCGCGCTCCAGTGGCATCTTGCTACATCCGACCTCGTTACCGGGTCCGTATGGCATCGGTGACCTGGGCCAGAATGCCTACCGTTTTGTGGATTGGCTGGTACAGCACGGCCAATCCGTCTGGCAGATTTTACCGCTTGGCCCCACCAGCTACGGCGATTCACCCTATCAGACGCTATCGGCCTTCGCGGGCAACCCAAACCTGATTAGCCTGGATCAATGCGTCGAAGAAGGCTGGCTCAAGGCATCGGACCTGCAAGATGTGCCGGATTTCCCCGCTGATTCGGTGGATTATGGCCCGGTGATTGATTACCACAACGCAAAGCTGCACCTGGCCTATGAGGGCTTTGTAAAGCAAAACGACCTCGCACAGCTTAAAGCCTACGAAAAATGGTGCGCTGACGAAGCCTACTGGCTGGACGATTTCGCGCTGTATGTGGCCATCAAAAACGATAACAATTTGCGCCCCTGGACCGAATGGCCTGCTGAACTCGTGCATTACGAAGCCGACGCTATCAAAAAAGCACGCAAGGATTACGCCGACGCCATTGAGGAAGAGATGTTCCGGCAGTGGGTCTTTTATGCGCAGTGGTACGCGCTGAAATATTACGCCAACAATCAGGGCGTGCGCCTGTTCGGGGATATTCCGATTTTCGTGGCGCACGACAGCGCCGACGTGTGGGCCAACCAGCGCTTATACTTCCTGAACGCAGACGGCACACAGCAGGTCGTGGCGGGCGTGCCGCCGGATTACTTCAGTGCGACGGGCCAACGCTGGGGCAACCCGCTGTATCGCTGGGATAAAATGCAGGCCGACGGCTATGCATGGTGGATTTCGCGCTTCAAGGCCATTCTGACGCAGGTGGATTACATCCGCATCGACCACTTTCGCGGCTTTGACGAGTATTGGGAAATCCCCGCAGAAGAACCGACAGCTATCAAAGGTGAATGGAAACCCGGCCCCGGCCCCGACATCTTCAAAGTGGTGGAAGCTGCGCTTGGCCACTTGCCGATCATCGCGGAAGACCTGGGTGTGATTACGCAGACCGTCGAGCAACTGCGCGACGACTTCGGCCTGCCCGGTATGAAGGTGCTGCAATTCGCCTGGAGCGACCCGAAAAACACCTTCCTGCCACACAACCACGTGCAGAACGCCGTCATTTATACAGGCACGCACGACAACAACACGACCATCGGCTGGTGGCTGAACGAGACCGACGACGCCATACGTAACTTTATGCAGAGCTATCTCGCACGCAGCATTGTCGAGGTCAACTGGGAGATGATGCGCATTGCCATGATGTCCCCCTGCCACACCGCCATCTTCCCCATGCAGGACGTGCTGAATTACGGGCCAGATGGCCGCATGAATACCCCCGGCATCGAGTCGGGCAATTGGCGCTGGCGCTTCACAGAAGATAAATTCGAGCACGAAGGCAAGGATCGTCTGGCGCACTTCACAGGCATGTATCAGCGCCGCCCGGACCAGCAAGAACGTGAATACGGCGATACAGCAATCCGCAACGACGGCACCGGGGCGAAGAACTAATGCAGCGCTGTCGTCCATCGCAAGGCACATCGCACAAGGCTACAGGCTAAACGTATACACGTTGGCGCAAATACTACGGCAGTTTGCGGACGCGCCTCGGCGCGTCCCTGCGAACGATGGCTCATGCCTGTTTTGTCCATTTCTCGCAATCGGGTTACAATCCAAGCACAGTATAAACCCAACAGAAGGCTGGTCCTATGATCCGTAAATTATTTACTGCTTTATTGCTGCTGCTGCTGTCCTTCGTGCTTGTCGTGCCTGCCTTTGCGCAGGACGATGACGAAGGCGAAGCAACCGAGACGACTGAAACAACCGAGACGACTGAAACAACCGAGGCAACCGAAGTCACCGACGCCGAAAATCAGGCTCCGGTAATCACATCCATCTCGCCGGACCCGGCTATCGTCAACGGCGCGGGCTTTATCATCGTCACCATCGAATACTCGGATGCCGATGAGGACGCCACACACTTCACCTGGCGGGCGCTCGATAACGACTTCCTGTATTACCGCCTGTTCTCTGGCCGTTTTGCGCAGCGCGTGGTCGGCACGGAAATCCCGGTGCGCTTCTATTGCTACGATCCGCCCTTCACCGCCACGATTGAGCTAACTGTCGGCGATGCTGCGGGGCTGGAAAGCGAGCCGGAGACGTTCGTGTTAAGCTGCCTGGACCCGGACGCCGAGCCGATTGAAAGCGCTGAGCCTGTCGGTTGATCGCTAGCGACATGACCGGATGCGCGGACACCCAAAAGGGTGTCCCTACGATAGTATCCCTCAAATCCACTGGTCGCACGGTCCTGAAGCGCACACATGCGTTTTAAACTCCGCTTATGCGCAGCTTGCATAATGGGGATGTTTAGGTAACTACTCAGGCAGGCACATTTTGCCCGCGAATTGGCCCTCATCCCCTCAATCCTTACAGGGGTAGGTATCGGATGCTTGACCGTATTTTATGGCGGCTGACGCCGCCCCGGACGCCAAGAATGGCGTCCCTACGGTCCAAAACGGCTGTGTAGCTACCGAAGACGACGACAAATCTAAAATACCTACCCCTGAGAAGAGGGGGAGGCAGGCTGTAAAAAGCCCCTCTCCCAGTGCCGAAGGCACGTTCGGGAGAGGGGCTTGGGGTGAGGGCTGAGTAGTTGCCACAGCGGACTTGTCGCCCGATGTCGGTGACGTGGCCTGCATCCCGACTGGTGAAAAGCCCGGATAGCCGCTCAGCGGCGTGTTGTAGTCGTCGTGGCGCTTGGTCGGCAACAGCATCCACTTGTCGTCGCGCCACAGGAACACACGCGAGTGCTCGTAGCGGCGCGTGATTGCGGCGGCTTGTTGGAGTTGCGCATCGTCCACGCTCAGCAGAATGTAGCCGCGATGCACGTTCAACTTGGCGTCAAAGGCGACGTACTTGTAGCTTGCACGCTTGCTGGATACGTCGGTGGCTTTCTCGCCGAACAGTGTCAGCAGCACCTGTGCCGTGCCGCCCGCATAGCCGATTTTCTGCGCAGAGATTTTCTGCTTGCTCTTGGGGTCGGTGACCTTG
>DAOTTW010000015.1:0-9930 GCA_034437615.1 Anaerolineae bacterium
ATCGTATCACCTGGCCCCGGCTACCCACGTGATGCAGGCATCTCACGCGATGTCATCCGCGAGCTTGGCCCACAAACGCCGATCCTGGGCGTATGTCTGGGGCATCAGTGCATCGGTGAAGTCTACGGTGGCCGCGTCACGCACGCGCCACGCCTGATGCACGGCAAAACCAGCATGATCTATCATAAGCATGACGCGCTTTTCACGGGCTTACCCAGCCCATTTGAGGCGACACGCTACCATAGTTTGATCGTGCAAGAAGAAACCATGCCGGCTGAACTCAGCATCACCGCCTTCACTGAAGAGGGCGAGATCATGGCTGTGCGCCACAAACAATATCCGGTTGTTGGCGTACAATTTCATCCCGAAAGCATCCTGACACAGCTTGGCTCACGCATCCTGCAAAATTTCCTGGCGCGTCAGCCTGTAGCATTGCGGCGCTAAGCATTTCATCTTGGTGGCAGGTTGGTGGACGCGCCGTTGCGCGTCCCTACGAACAAAACCTTGTAGGGACATCAAACGGGATGTCCGATACCCGTCAGGGTGATTGTGCCGCTTATTTGAAATGCATCCACGCTAAGCTATGACCTTGCTGCACCTGACGGAACACGTTAAGCTATCTGCAAGAGACCGCTTGAAAATCGGTTAAAGGCTGTATGGAACCCGTTAGTAACCCTGGCTACCTCAGTGCGTCGCATTTCTTGTTGTATTGGAAGCTCAGCGCCGAGGAACGACAAGACCTGAACGCGCATCTACGCGCCGACTACGCCGCGCACGACCTGCTGTATAAAGTACAGCCCGGTGATGTGCTCTGGCTCGTCAACGTGCATGTGGGCAAGCTGCTGCTGATCGGGCGGCTACAGGTGGAAGTGGTTGTTGATAACATCGAGGTCGCGCAGGATTTAGTTGACCCGGTAGGTGCATGGCAAGAAGCCGATTGGTACGCCATCGCCAACAAATACAACGTTGAGCCATTGCGCGAGGTGGACGTGACGCCGCTGGCTGAACACCTGCGCTTTCACAGCCGCTCCGAACGCCTGGATTTAGCAGATGGCATCGACGCGAGTCAGTTACGCGCTGTGCGCCGCCTGACCGCACAATCTGCGGCCCCGCTGCAAGCAGCCTGGTACGATCAGCAATACACACCGCAAAACATTGCGGATTTTCTGGAACTCAGCGAGGACGACCAAGCGTATAGCGAAGGCCGTCAGGTGGTGCGCACAATGAAACAGCGCCAGCGCAATAAACAACTCGTGCAGGACGCGAAAGCGCGTTTTAAGCAAGACAACGCTGGCCACCTCTTTTGTGAGGTCTGCGGCTTCGATTTTACGGCCACCTATGGCATTGAATACATCGAAGCACACCACGAGCGCGAAATGGCCAGCTATACAGACGACGACAGCACAACCATCAGCGAGATGCGCATGTTATGTGCCAATTGTCACCGTATGGCGCACACCCGCACACCGCCACTGACGATTGACGAACTGAAGGACCGCATCAAACAGAGACAGCACGCGGCTCCTGTACAAGAAGTGTGAGCTGTAGGGGCGCAGCACGCTGCGCCCGGTATAGCAATACACGCATTTCACACAGTAAGAGAGCGAACCACAATGACAACAGCACATCAACAAACCATGACCATACAGCGTGCGTTAGAAGTCACAAGCCGCTTTGGTCACTTGCAAAGCGACGAGGCCGAAGCCGTCATGAATCAGATTATGAGCGGCGAAACCAGTGATGCGCAGATCGGCGCGTATCTGATGGCGCTGCGCATGAAAGGCGAAACACCCGAAGAGATCACGGGTAGCGCCCGTGCCATGCGTGCCAAAGCCACCACAGTACCGACCAACGTGCAAACCGATCTGCTGGATACATGCGGCACAGGCGGCGATAAATCCGGTACCTTTAATATCAGCACGACGGTAGCATTTGTGGCTGCTGGCGCGGGTATCCCCGTCGCCAAGCATGGCAACCGCGCCGCCACCAGCAAATCCGGCAGCGCTGATGTACTTGCTGCGCTCGGCGTCAATCTGGACCTGACGCCGGAGCAGGTCGGCCAATGCGTCGATGAGGTCGGCATCGGATTCTTGTTCTCCGTCAAGCTGCACCCGGCCATGAAGCACGCCATCGGGCCACGCAAACAACTGGCCGTGCGTACCATCTTCAATATTCTGGGGCCACTGACGAACCCCGCAGGTGCACAACGTCAACTGATGGGCGTCTTTGCGGAGGACTTGACCGACCTGCTGGCGCATGTGCTGAGCGCACTTGGCACGAAATCTGCGCTGGTGGTCAGTGGCTATGGCGGCGTCGATGAACTGACGATCACCGGGCCGAATAAGCTCAGCCACCTGAAAGAAGACGGCAGCATTGACAACTTCACGCTGGACCCACGCGAATACGGCTTTGCAGAGGTCGGCATCAGCCAATTGCAGGGCGGCGAACCCGACGAAAATGCTGCGATCCTGCGCGGTGTGCTGGATGGCAGCATCGACGGGCCAAAGCGCGATGTGGTGCTGCTGAATGCGGGTGCGGCGCTGTGGGCTGCCCGCAAAGTAGACAATCTGCAAGCGGGTGTAGTGCTGGCGCGTGACGTCATCGACAGCGGCGCAGCAGTCGCTAAACTGGATGACCTGATTGCCCACAGCCAGAAGGTCGCACAATGAGCTACGTCAAGACCGATACATTTCTGGATAAAATCCTGCGCCGCAAGCAAGAAGAAATAGCGCAACTGAAGGCGATGATGCCACCGGCAGGCGTAAAACGGCAATCCCTGGCGTACAGCTTTCAGCAACGTGATTTTGCTGCTGCCCTGCGTCGTGATACAGTCGCGCTGATTGCAGAGGTCAAGCAGGCGTCGCCAAGCAAGGGCGTGCTGATTGAGGATTTCGACGCAGCGACCATCGGCCAAACCTACGGCGACAACGGCGCGGCGGCGATTTCTGTGCTGACGGATCGTGATTTCTTTCAGGGTGAATTGGCCTATCTTGAAGCGGTGCGCGCTGTGGTGGATGTGCCGATTTTGCGCAAAGATTTCATCATCGACCCGTTTCAGGTGCACTTCATGCGCGCCACACAGATCACAGCCGATGCCGTACTGCTGATCGTCGCGGCGCTGGATGACGCCCAATTCTTGGACCTGTTCGCGCTAATCAGCGAACTCGGCATGACGCCCCTGGTCGAAGTGCACCGTGAAGGCGAACTGGAACGGGCGCTAAAGCTGGGCGCGCAGGTCATCGGCATCAACAACCGCGACCTGAAGAGCTTCGATGTGGACTTAAACACCACCGCACGCCTTGCGCAGCAGGTACCCGCTAACGTCACGCTGGTAGCCGAGAGCGGCATCCGCGACGCGCAGGACGTGGCTCACATGGGCCAATTGGGTGCCCATGCTGTACTCGTCGGTGAGCATCTGATCAAAGCGGGTGATCCGGCGCAGATAGCCCAGATGGTACGGTCGATGAGTTCGCAGGCGCGTTAGCGCTACCTGGGCTGCAAGTGCTATACTGGCAACAGTTTTAGATCGTGGATTGTTGGCGGAAAGTCAGGTTGCAACGATGACACAGGTAAAAATCTGCGGGATTACCCGCCTAGAAGATGCAAGCCATGCCACACAAGCAGGTGCTGATATGATTGGGCTGAATTTCTATAAGGCTGGCCCACGCTATCTATCGCCAGAAGCTGCGAAAGCCCTGGTGGATGCCATACGCGGTGATTTTGGCGAGCAGGCACCGCTATTTGTGGGCATTTTCGTAAATGTCAGCGCTGATGACATCTGGTGGACGATGAACCGCGCAGGGCTGGATTTTGCTCAACTCAGCGGGGATGAATCCATTGATGTGCTAGCAGCGCTCAACGGCAGGGCGTTCAAGGCGATTCGGCCTGCTTCACCGGAAATGGCACAGGATGACATGCAGTATTACGCCAACGCCACGCCGAATGATACACGGGTGCCATCGTTGCTGCTAGACGCACACCATCCCGATTTTTACGGCGGCACCGGCCAAGAAGCAGCATCCGATACCATCTTGGCGATCAAAGCACAGGTGCCACGCTTGATGCTGGCAGGTGGCCTGACGCCCGATAACGTGGCGGCGCGTGTCAGTCGCTATCAGCCCTGGGGTGTGGATGTCGCAAGCGGCGTCGAAGCCGATCCACCTGGCATCAAAGATGCGCAGAAGATCAGCAATTTTATCAAGGCGGCGAAGGGCTAGTGTCCGGCGGACGCGCAGAAGCGCGTCCCTACAACCCAGTAATGTAACAATCTATTGCAAACACCTATTGATCGAGAGCTTACTGTTATGACTGAGATGCTGAACGAAAACCAGAACGAAACCAAGACCGTCCCCGATGCACGCGGCTACTATGGCGATTTCGGCGGGCGCTTCGTGCCGGAAACCATCATCCCGGCGTTAGATGAACTGGTCATCGCCTACAACGACGCCATGCAGGACACCGCTTTTCACAATGAACTTGGCCACCTGCAACGTACCTATGTCGGGCGACCCACGCCATTGACCTACGCCAGACGCCTGACGGAACACCTCGGCGGCGCACAGATTTACCTAAAGCGCGAAGACCTGGCGCACACGGGCGCACACAAGATCAACAATGCGCTCGGCCAGGCGCTGCTTGCGGTCCGCATGGGTAAGCAGCGTGTCATTGCCGAAACGGGCGCAGGCCAGCATGGTGTTGCATCCGCGACGGCGGCGGCGCTGCTGGGGCTGGATTGCCATGTGTATATGGGCAGCGTAGACATCGCCCGCCAACAGCCGAATGTGTTCCGCATGAAATTACTCGGCGCGGAGGTCATCCCGGTGGAAAGCGGCAGCAAAACCCTGAAGGACGCCATCAATGAAGCTATGCGCGATTGGGTGACGAACGTTGCCGATACATTTTATCTGCTGGGGTCAGCGCTGGGGCCGCACCCTTACCCGATGATGGTGCGCGATTTTCAGAGCGTGATCGGCATCGAAGCGCGGCAGCAAATGCTAGACGCCATCGGGCGCTTGCCGGATGTGTGCCTGGCGTGTGTGGGCGGCGGCAGCAACGCTATCGGGCTGTTCCATGCCTTCCGTGATGATGAAAACGTCGATCTGATCGGCGTAGAAGCAGGCGGCGCAGGTCTAGACACGGATCAGCACGCCTCGCGCTTCAGCGACCCGAACATCAGCCGCCCCGGTGTGTTGCACGGCACGAAATCCTTCGTGATGCAAAACAGCGACGGGCAAGTGATGGAGACACACAGCATCAGTGCGGGCCTGGATTACCCGTCGGTGGGGCCGGAACATGCTTATCTGCGGTCACTGGAACGCGCCTACTACACCGCTGCAACGGACACCGAGACGTTGCAAGCCTTCCAACTGCTGAGCGAGCTAGAAGGCATCATCCCAGCATTAGAAAGTGCGCACGCCGTCGCAGAGGTCATCAAGCGTGCGCCGACCATGCCGAAGGACAGCGTGATTCTAATTAACATGTCCGGGCGTGGCGATAAAGACCTGGATACGGTCATCAAAGCACTGAGCGAATAGGTAAATATCAGGTAAATACATGGAACTACTGCTGCTGATTGTGCTGGCCTTTCCGCTTGCGGGCTTCTTCTACGAGCGTTCTGCGGCTACGCGGGACGCTCAACAGCACGCCGAACCGCTCGGCGACTTGTATGCCCTGCCCGATGATGTGGGCGGCTACAAGGTCCATGCGCTGATTGCTGGTGCAGGGCCGACGGTGGTGCTGTTGCCCGGCATCGGCGGCTCTTCGCTGGATTGGCTGCCCGTGCATCAGCAAGCCGACGATTTCGCGCAGGTCATCGCCTATGATCGTGCTGGTTACAATTGGAGCGACACAGGCACGCGCAAGCCAACGCCCGATCACGTCGTACAGGAACTAAACGCGCTGCTGCAAGCAGCGAATATAGCTGGGCCTGTGATACTGGTCGGGCATTCGCTCGGTGGCTTGCTTGCCCGTTTGTATCAGGCCACTTATCCCGATGACGTAGCCGGCTTGGTGCTGGTCGATGCCTCACATCCCGAATACGTAGCAGAACGCGACAACAGCAAAGAAATCGGGCGTCTGCGGCGCGTGAATATCTTCAAGCAGATCGGCCTGCTACGTGTGCTAATTCGCCGCGTGATTGACCAACGTCTGGAACGCTTGCCCGATGACGTGCGTGACGCTTACGCCGCTATGAGCGTCAAGAACACCCCGGCGACCTTCCGTGAAGCGCGTGCGGTATTCGCGTATGATTTCAGCACACTGCCCACACAACTCGGCGCTTTGCCGTTGGTGGTGCTTTCGCGCCAGCCAACAGAATTAGCCAGCGATCAGCGCTGGCAGGGCTATCAGCAGGATTTGCAAACGCTGGCTGCTGACGCGCTGTATGTGGAGAGTGAGCGCTATCACCACGACGTGCATATGACCGAACCGCAATTCGTGATTGACGCCATTCAGCACGTAATTGAGCGCAGCGCATCCGCTTAAGGGTTCTGTGAGACCAGCACACATCTGTATTCAACACAAAACCCATACGCTATAATTACCCACAGCTTACATATTCATATAGGTGCATAGCACCTGAAATCAACGAGGAGCAACACTATGGCAAACCGTCCCGGCATGAAAGTCGGACCGAATGAACACAACGTGCAACACGACATGCTGGAACCAGGCACATCAGCCCCGGATTTCACGCTGATTGCAACGGATCAATCACCGCGCACCCTGTCGGATTATGGCGACAAGGTGAAGATCATTAGCTGCATACCTTCTGTGGATACAAGCGTCTGCTCCGCACAGACGCGCCGCTTCAATCAGGAAGCATCGGCGCTGGGGGATGACATCGCGATTCTGACAGTCAGCGCAGACCTACCCTTCGCGCTGAAGCGCTATTGTGGTGCAGAAGGTATCGGCAGCACAGAGACGCTCAGCACCTACCGCGATATGAAATTCGCAGATGATTACGGCGTGCATGATACCGATTGGCGCGTCTGTCAGCGTGCGGTGTTCGTGGTGGATCAGAATAACGTCGTGCAATATGCCGAATACGTCCCGGTGATTGGCGATGAAGTGGACTTCGACGCTGCTTTAGAGAAGGCCAAAAGCCTGCTATAATAGGGTTGCAGCAGGGTGGTGTCATAGCACCACCCTGGAGGCGTTTATGCAGCCTGCAAGGGTTGGCTCACCCCGTTGTGCTTTGCAAGAACTTCTGTTACCGTAGCGTCGCTTGATACTTATTGAATTATCAACCCCGTATGCTGCCTGTCTTTATATGTTAGAACTGTTGTTTTTGCTATGCTGAACAAAAAGAGAGGTTAAGCAAGATGAAAATTGGCATTATCGGCTCTGGTAATGTGGGTGGCAACCTGGGATGCGGCTGGTCTGCGAAAGGGCACGAGGTCCTATTCGGCTCACGCAATCCACAAAGCGAACACATTCAAAAATTGATCGAAGATGCCGGCTCCGCGGCGCGTGCGGGGACGCTGGATGAAGCGCTGGCTTTCGGTGAGGTCATCGTGGTTGCCCTGCACTGGGATATTCTGCCGCAAGTGCTGCCAGAGGTTGAGGGCGATTGGACCGATAAGATCGTCATTGACACCACCAACCGCTTTACGGAAACCTCATCGTCGAAGTCCGCCGCCGAGGACATCGCAGACATGCTGCCGGGTGCAAGGATCGTGAAGGCGTTCAACACCATCTGGGCAGAGAGCCTGCTACAGCCTGCCTTCGGTGAGCAAGTGGCGACGATGTTCATTGCAGGCGACGACGAAGAGGCCAAAAGCGCTGTCCGGCATCTGGTGCAAGGCTTGGGCTTCGAAGCGGTTGACGCTGGCAGCCTGCACAACGCCATCTACCTCGAAACCCTGACGAAATTCCTCGTTACATTGGCCAATACCACCTTTGGCCGTCAGATCGCATTCAAGCTATTACGTCGCTGATTCGACGCAGCTTTGGCGCTCTGCGAAGTCTATTTCTGCACGCCGCCGCCGATAGGCGACGGGTTCTGGCGGTTGGTCACTTTCGTAATGGCGAACAAGCTGCTCCAGATACGTCGGTAGTGCTGTGTAGGTCATGCCGAGTTCGCGCTTGCTCTTTTCGTTGGTGAGTTCGCTCATCCAGTGTTCGCTAAAGGGGGAGCAATCCGGCAAGAAGCCCTCTGCAATCAGTTGGCTGCGTTTAGCACGGCAGATATGCGGCTCCACCCGCAAAATATCAGCAAGTAAGCCCACGAATTCATCAATTGTCACGGTTTCATCCTGGCAAATGTTGAACGCCTCGCCCTTGCCCAAGCCACTGTCAATCAGCCGATCAATCGCGGCGACCACATCCTCGCCATAAACGTGACGCAACGCATAATTCGGCGTTTCTGGCACGAGGATCGGCCCGCCGTCTTTCAGGCGCAGGATGTAGTTATACAAACGTTTGAAAGGGTCACGTTCACTGTTGACCATTGGCAAGCGCAACGACGTAAACGGAAAGCTATGATCCGCATATGCCTGCCGAAAGACATCTTCGGATTCACGCTTGGTCATGCCGTAGTTCCACTCCTCGCGTGCAAATGAAAGCTCTTTCGGCGGCGGCTTCAAGCGGCCCTCGTATTCATGTTCAGAGAAGGGCCGCTCAATATCTTCTCGCACCAGATACACCTGCCCGGTACTGACAAAGATATAGTGCTGCACACGGTCACGCAATAAATGCACGATAGTTTGCGCTTCTTCCTTTGCGAAAAGAACAAAGTCAACGACGACATCGAAGGACTTACCCAGCAGAGCACGCTGCATCTGCTTAGGGTCGGTACGGTCGGCGTGCAGGCGATAGACATTTGCTGGCAAGTCTACCTTTTCACGGCCTCGATTTAAGATCGTTACATCATGACCCTGCTCTGCAAGACGATGCAGCAGGCTATAGCCCATGTTGCGCGTGCCACCAATAATCAATATTTTTGTCATGGTCTGAACCCTCTGAGGGATGGCTTGTACATCTGCTTCTTAATTTGCTCCAAGCTCTTCATCGTAAACGTCTGCTGGCCTGTGTTGGTTACGATGTTAGACGGCGCTACTGTATCATAGTTGCACGGGGCTACCTAGTGCCCAAGCAGGCCGGGCAACCTGTTTAACTGTCGTTCATCTCGGCGCGTTATGGTGGCAAATCATGCATTAAAATAGGTTTACGTAGCAAACATTTAACGAAAGAAAAACAAGGACCATTGACCAATGGCTGAAACCCCAACCAATATCTTGCAACCCCTGGAACCACTCGAAGCGCCACAGACTATTCTTGTGATCGTCGCACATCACGATGACATTGAATTTGGCATGGCAGGTAGTGTGTCCAAATGGGTCAAAGCGGGCCATAGCGTGCATTACGTGGTCATCACAGACGGTAGCGCAGGCAGCAACGAACCGGGCATTAACCCGGCTGAATTGGCCGAGACGCGCCGCATAGAGCAGCTTAACGCGGCGCAGGCTGTCGGCGTCGAGGATGTGCGCTTTCTCGGCCACGCGGATGGCACGTTACAGGCTACGTTGCAACTGCGCCTGGACCTGACGCGCATCATGCGTGAGCTAAAGCCTTATCGTGTGGTGTGTCAGGACCCAACAACCGTTTTCGTGGGCGATGGCTATGTGAATCACCCGGACCACCGCGCCGCAGGCGAAGCCGCAATCTATGCCACATTCCCTAGCAGCGAATCACGACCTATTTTCAGGGGCTTGCTGCATGAAGGCTACGAACCGCACAAAGTCAGCGAGTTATTGCTCGTGTTGACCAACAACCCCACACACTATGAAGATGTGACGGCGACGATGGAGGACAAGCTGAACGCGCTGCGGCACCACATATCGCAGATCGGTGAAAGTGAAATCGCCGACGATGGGGCGCTGAAATTCGTCACAGAGATGACCGCCGAGATGGGCCAGCAGGTCGGTGTGG
>DAOTTW010000016.1:0-4591 GCA_034437615.1 Anaerolineae bacterium
GCGGGCCTATCCGTTGTGGGATCGGCTGTTCATCGGCGGCCTGAAGAATCTGCTGTGTGGCGCGACTACCGTTGTCCATCATGGGCCACGCTACAGGCCGATGTATCGGCACGATTTTCCGGTACGGGTGCTGCGCGAATACGGTTGGGCGCATTCGCTGCACTTCGATAGCGACGAGGCCGTACAACGCTCATATCGCAAGACGCCGCAGCACTGGCCCTGGTTCATTCATCTGGCCGAGGGCACCGACGACGTAGCCGCCAAAGAGTATCAACACCTGAAAGCGCTGGGCTGTGTGGGGCCGAACACGGTGCTTGTACACGGCGTCGGCATGACGCACGACAATATGCTTGATGCGGTGCAGCATATACGTGCTCTCGTGATTTGCCCGACGACAAACGCTTACTTGCTTGGTCAAACGGCTAATGTACATCACTGGCAACTGCATGGCGGCTGCGTGCAGATCGGCAGCGATTCGAGATTGACCGCCAACAGCGATTTATTGCGTGAAATAGCGGACGTACCGCTGCGCGTCCCTGCAAATGATCTGCTTAGGCACACTCGCTGGGGTGTCCGCCAACCTGAACAGGCTGATTTGCTGATTTGCTCCGGCCCTCTAAGCCAGCGTAACGAACTAGCGTCCGTGCTGCGTGCTGGCATCCCCCGCATAGGCGACCCCGACATAATGGCACGCTTTCCCTGGGTGCCGACCGTCGCCGCCACACTCGACGGCAGCGAAAAACGCATCGAGCAATCACTTGCGCATCAGATACACCGATGTAAACTCAAGGAAACTGGCCTAGAAGTCGATGATCTGCCATCACGCCGCTTTTGGCTAATCTGAAACAATCTTTGCCATATTTGGGCATAGCGCACTTATGCCCCTACAAATGACCATTGTGAAACGCAGCCACCATGACCGACATCGTATTTGGACAATCGTATTACCTGCGCTTTGATGAAAAATTGTGGCGTGCCATGCAACCCTATCCACCCCTCGGCACACTGTACGCGGCCTCGTATATGCGCGAACGCGGCTATGATGTGGCCCTGTTTGATGCCATGCTTGCGTCGGGTCCATCTGCCTGGGCAGAAACGCTGGACCAGTACACGCCGCGCTATGCGGTGATCTTCGAGGACAATTTCAACTATCTGAGCAAGATGTCGCTGTTGCGGATGCGCGAAGCCGCCTTCGAGATGATCGACATGGCCAAAGCGCGAAACTGCACGGTGATCGTCGCAGGCGCGGACATGACCGACCACGCCGAAAAATATTTGGAGCGCGGTGCAGATTATGTGCTGCTCGGTGAAGGTGAAGTCACGCTCGCTGAATTGGTGGATGTGCTGCAAGCGGGCCATGTGACAGACGAGAGCCTGTATGCGGTGCAATCGCTGGCCTATTTGCATGATGGCGCTGTGATGAAAACGCCGCCGCGCCCCGTGCTGCGTGATCTGGATAGCCTGCCCTTCCCGGCATGGGATCTGGTGGACCGGGCGCAATATCGTGAGGTGTGGCAACGCGAACACGGCTATTTCAGCATGAATATGGTCACGACGCGGGGCTGCCCGTTTCATTGCAATTGGTGTGCCAAGCCGATTTGGGGCCAGAAGTACGCTGTGCGCAGCCCGGAAAACGTCGTCGCGGAAATGCAATGGCTACAAGCGCATTTTCAGCCCGATCACATCTGGTTCATGGACGATATTATGGGCATCCGTGATAAATGGATCGAAGAATTTGCTGACGTGCTGCAAGAACGTGACGTACATATCCCGTTTAAGAGCCTGAACCGCGCGGATTTGCTGCTGAAGGGCCGCACAATCCCCGCGCTGGCGCGTTCCGGTGCAAAAATTGTCTGGATCGGTGCCGAAAGCGGCAGTCAGAAAATCCTGGATGCGATGGACAAGGGCACGCAGGTCACACAGATTTACGAAGCGACCCGGCAATTGCACGCGCATGGCGTCAAAGTGGCCTTCTTTTTGCAATTTGGCTACCCCGGCGAAACCCGCGAGGACATCGAAGCCACGTTACAGATGATGCGCGACCTCATGCCCGACGACATCGGCATCAGCGTCAGTTATCCGTTGCCGGGGACGCCCTTCTATGAGCGCGTACACAGTGAGCTAGGTCGCGAAAACTGGTATGATAGCCAAGATATGGCTATGCTGTATCAGGGGCCGTTCCACACGGAGTTTTACAGGCAGTTGCATACAGTCGTACACAAGGATTACCGTAGCCGCAAAACATGGCTGAAGCTACGCAACCCTGCCAGTTGGCGACCGTCACAGTTGCGCAGCCTAGCAGCTATGATTTACCATCGGCTGACGCTGCCAATCGCCAACCGCAAGCTCGACCAATTGGCGCAGTTGCCACATGACCCCACGCGCATCCCGAATGTTGTGTTAGAATAATTTCACGATGGATGAGTGCATCATGAGCGAAAAGCCACCAACACCCACAGACATCACCGATGATACACACTTGGCTGAGTTGACCGTCGGCCAATTTCGGCAATTGCTGCGCGAGATGCTGCAAGACCTGCTGGATGAAATGCCAGCACAGGCAGCAGCAGAGCCAGAACGGAGCTTGACACAACAATCACAGGACCGCCAGCGTATGACGCTTGACGAGCTTATGAACGAATAGGCATCTGATGACCCGCAAAGAATATCTGGTGCGCACGATCCTGCTACAAAGCTATTTTGGCCCTGCCGGGGAGATGGCCAAGCAGCGGCGAGACCAAACGCAGGATACACAGGCGATGGTCAACGCGATGAAGCGCACCCAACTCGCAGACGAGACGTTACAGCGCGAATTGCAAAGCTTTGGCGATAAGGGCTATACGTTGCTGGACCTGCTGCGGCATCCGTTGGAGACGAAAAACCGCTATGATCTGCTGGTGACGGCCATCTTTTGCCGTGATGCCCCCGACGATAACGATTAAACACGACCTGTACTGTAATTTTGTGATTGATTGATGACCCTACATGGATATTTTACTGACACATGGCTATTACCTGAAGCAAGACCCCCACGAACTGAAAGTCATGAAGCCCTACCCACCGCTGGGTATCCTCTATATTTCGTCGTATCTGAAGCAGCAAGGCTTTAGCGTCGGCGTATTCGACACCACCTTCAGCGATTTAGAGGCGTTTAAAGCCGCTGTGCAACGCGATAAGCCGACTGTAGTGGGCCTCTACACCAATATGATGACCAAGCGCAACGTGCTGCACATGATCGACTGGCTGAGCACGCAAAACGTCTATATCGTGCTGGGTGGGCCGGACCCGCCCCACTACGCGGAGCAGTATCTGACGCACGGCGCGCACATCGTCGTCAAAGGTGAGGGCGAGTTGACGCTAGAGGCGCTGATCCCGCATCTGACGCGGCACGGCTTGCACGCACTGGACGCCATCGAGGGCATTGCATACATGAATGACGCGGGCGAAGTCATCGAGACAGCCCCGCGTGTGATGATCGCAGACCTGAGCGCTCACCCCTGGCCAGACCGTGAAGCCATCGACATTGAGCACTATATGCACGTCTGGAAGACGCATCACGGCAAAAGCTCCGTCAGCGTGATTAACGCTCGCGGCTGCCCGTATACCTGTACATGGTGCAGCCACAGCGTTTTCGGCAATACGCACCGCCGCCGCAGCCCAGAGGACGCAGCCGATGAAGTGCTGTGGATCCAAGAGCGCTATAACCCCGATATGCTCTGGTATGCGGACGATGTATTCACGATCAATTTTCGCTGGCTATATGACTATGCCGATGCGCTGAAAGAGCGCGGCGTCAAGCTGCCTTTTGAGTGCATTTCGCGTGCGGACCGCCTGAATGAAAAAGTGGTGCAGACACTATCGGAGATGGGCTGCTATCGCCTGTGGAATGGCTCCGAGAGTGGCAGCCAGAAAATCCTCGACGCGATGAAGCGCAAAGTGCAGGTTGAAGATGTGCAGGCGAAAACGCACCTGCTGCAACGCTACGGCATCGAGACGGGTATGTTTATCATGCTGGGCTACGCTGGCGAGACCATGCAGGATTTATACGAAACAGTCGAGCACCTCAAGGCCAGCAACCCTGATCTGTTCCTGACGACGGTCGCTTACCCCATCAAGGGCACCCCCTACTATGCCGAGGTTGAAGCCGATGTCTTACGTGATGGCGATTGGGTCGAAAACGCCGACCGAGATTTAACCGTTGCCGGACGCCGCAGCAAACGCTTTTACAGCTTTGCAACGCGCTGGATGGTGAACGAGGTGGCTCTACATCGGGCACAAACGCGCCAGCCTGCCCCACTCAAGCGCCGCCTGAAGATGCGCGCCAACATCGCAATCGGGCGTTTAGGGATGGCGCTTACGCAGCATCAACGCGAAGAGACGGGTCAGCGTGTACATACGGGTGCACTGTCAGAGACCAGCCAACCGAACGTAGAGTTGGTTAACTGACTGGATGCCTCTGATTGGTTTGCTCATGGCGCTGATGGTGTGGGGGTCGGTTGCGGTGGTGGTGGCGGCGGCTCAACATCCGGCACAGCGGCACAATCGCCGCCTATTACCGTTGTATCGGTACGCAGCCAGACATCCAGCGCCA
>DAOTTW010000017.1:0-22890 GCA_034437615.1 Anaerolineae bacterium
CTGGCTCGTAGGCTCAACGCGCCGTTCTCCGATGCGGTTGTAGGGGTAAAGCGTACTTTACGCCTGAAACCGTCCCTTCTTGCTGATTGAGTTGTTAAGTCCTGCGCTGTGTCGCGCTTTGTCGCGCAACGCCCGACAAATATACGACGCCCCCGGCAAATTGTCAAGCACTTTGCAAGCCGTTCTGATACGGTTCATATACAGTTACAAATCGCTGCGCCCTTCCAGCGCCCGCATGAGGGTCACTGCGTCTACGTATTCCAGGTCGCCACCTGTCGGCAAGCCCCGCGCCAGGCGCGTCAGGCGGATGCCTTTGTTGGCTAACTCACGCTGGATATACAGCGCCGTCGCATCCCCCTCATAGCCAGGGTTGGTGGCCACAATGATCTCCAGGATTTGACTGCTGTCGATGCGTTGCAACAATTCCTGTATCTTGAGTTGGTCGGGGCCAATGCCATTAACGGGGGAGATTGCGCCATGCAACACGTGATATTTGCCCTTGAAGCTGCCTGTACGCTCAATGGCCAGCACGTCAAGCGGTTCTTCTACGACGGCCAGCAACGTTTCATCGCGGTCTGATGCGGCGCAAATACCACACGGATTCTGCTCCGGCGTGGTGATATTCCAGCACACTTCGCAAAATGTCGTTTTGGTTTTGAGGTCGCGCAGCGCGTCTGACAAGACCAGAGACACGTCATCCTGTGCGCGTAGCAGGTAAAACGCCAGCCGCGATGCCGATTTAGGGCCGATACCTGGCAATGCTGAGAAGGCATCAATCAGCTTGGTCACGGGGTCCGGTATTGCGTTGTTGTTCATGATTACTCGCTTCGTTATGCTCATCCAACAAACACAAAAGGCATAGCTTGGCTATGCCCCTTGCGCACTTCAGCTTGTTGATGTCTGGCCGATGCTGTGCCTAGCCCAACAAACCACCCAGGCCGCCCAGGTCCATGCCGCCCGTGATGGATTCCATCCTCTCGGCGGCCATCGCCTGACTTTGCTCAATCGCCTGGTTGACACCTGTCTGTAGCAGGTCTTGCAGATCATTGACCCATTCGTCGTCGTCAGTGTCGATCACATCCGGGTTGATGTTGATCGACTGAATGCGCTGATGGCCTGTAATAACAATCGTCAGCGCGCCGCCACCAACCGATACTTCGACGGTTTCGTGTTCGAGCGCTGCCTGTGCTTCGGCCATATCCTGCTGCATCTTCTGGATTTGCTTCATCATGCCGCCCATGCCGCCGGCTGGGCCACCTGGGGGTTGAGGACGATTACGCTTTGCCATGTGCCTTGACTCCTTCAATCAATCAATTAGTTTCAACGCTTAACCAGTCATCGCTTCGATAGGTTCTTCACGATTTGAGGCTGCTATCTTACACGATAACGCGGCTCACGGGAAAAGGCGATTGTTATATCGGCTTGTCGGCTCTTTATCTTCTGTCTTTGGCTCCGGTTGCGCTTTTTGCTTGGCATCAGGCGCTTTTTGCTCAGCATCAGGCGCTTCTTGCTCGGCATCAGGCGCTTTTTGCTTGGCATCAGGCGCTTCTTGCTCGGCATCAGGCGCTTCTTGCTCAGCGTCCTGGGATTCCATGCTGACTTCTGGTTTTTGGGCTTCGCTAGCGGCATCCGCTGCCGTAGCTTCTGCTACGTCTACATTCTCAATGGGTTGCAATTCGCCACCAAGCTCGTCAATCAGTGGTTCAACATCGCGCATGACCCGCACCTCTTCGTGTACATCTTCGTCAGCGGACGGCGTATCAGCGCGGGTATTCGGCTTTGCCGGTGGCGGCGCTTTGTCCGTAACGATAAAGCGCACCTTGAGCGTGTGTTGCTCACCATAGACCACAAAGAGGGCGCGTTCTATCCAACGCACGCGCTCTGAGTCGCTCAGTTTCTCTAAATTGAAATTGTTGCTGACGGCCATCGTAATGCGATGACCGTCAACGGTGTAAACCCGCGCTTCTCGCATGAAATTGGGCAGCATGTTTGCAATTTCGCTTTTATCACGGTGGCTGTAGATGAGGTCAATCGCCTGCTTCCATTTGGCCGGTACGCTTTCAACAGGCACGACTGGCGGCCCTGTGGCGATGGCCGGATCATCTGATGCATCGGCGGTATCTGACAGTATAGCAGGCTCAGCCTGTGCAGGTGGCATAAAACCACGTGCAGGCTGTACAGGTGCGGCCTGCACGGGTTCCTGCAAACTATCCACCAGCGCTAATTCTAGCGCCAGTTGTGGCTGCCAACCCGATGCCGAGTCACGTATCGCGTCGTTGAAATTGCGCAGCGCACGCAGCAGCATGGCGCGGTCAATTTGCCCGGCGAGTTGCTCGAACATCGTAATGTCCTCCTGCGATGCTTCGACCATCCCCGTTCCGGCGGTCTGCGTCAGCAGCACATTACGCAACTGCTCCACCACCTGCTGGCCGAATTGACGCGGGTCGCTGCCCTCATCAATCGCCTGATTCAGCACGCGCAGCCCCACAGCAATATCGCGGCTGGCCAACGCCTCGATGAGACCCCGCACAGCACGCACGCTGGCCGTGCCCAGGATGCGCTGCGTCAGTTCCAGCGTAATCGCTTCTTCCGGGTCCGCCACGATCTGATCTAGCAAGCTGATGCTGTCGCGCACGCTGCCCGTGCCTTCACGGGCGATCAACTCCAGCGCGGCTGTTTCGATATTCAGGCTCTCGGATTCCGCGATCATGCGCAGGCGCGCGACCACCTCCTGCAACGATACGCGCCGAAACTCAAACGGCAGGCAGCGGCTTTTGATGGTCGCAGGCACCTTGTCGATTTCGGTAGTGGCCAGCACGAACAGCGCATGACTCGGCGGTTCTTCCAGCGTTTTCAGCAGCGCATCGAAGGCGTTACCACTGAAGCGGTGCACCTCATCAATGATATAAACACGATACAGCCCTTTGTTCGGCGCGAACGTGATGCGCTCACGCAGGTCTCGCACATCATCCACGCCTGTATGTGAGGCCGCGTCAATCTCTACCAGATCGAGAAAGCTGCCGTCGTTGACCGCAAGACAATTTTCACATTCGTTGCAGGGGCGGTTTTCGGCGTCTTCGCTCAGGCAGTTCACAGCCTTTGCCAACAGCCGCGCCAAGCTAGTTTTGCCGGTGCCGCGTGGCCCACTGAACAGGTAGGCGTGGCGAATGCGCCCGGTCTTTAAAGAATTGCGCAGGGTGCGCGTTACATGCTCCTGGCCGACGACATCCGCAAAGCGCAGCGGTCGCCATTTCAGGTAAAGCGCTTGTTGTGGCACGTCGCAGAAACTCCGTCTGTTGTGCTAGGCGGTTTGGGATATTCATGCAGGTGTTGCCGCATCCCGCTTGGGATAAATAGTCTAACATCGGGGCTATGCCGCTGCAACAGAAAACCACAGCCACAAGGTTAGAACATGTATACGCCAGGATAATCGCTGGATCGCACACAATATCAGGGGGCAAATTTCGGTTAATGCTGCTATAATGACCACGCATTGACCGTAGTTAACAACGATAGAGAGCTTGTATGCCAAACCTCGGTGGTGGAGAACTGATTATTATCCTGGTGATCGTGCTGATCCTATTCGGTGTGGGGCGCATTTCCCGCATCGGTGGTGAGCTAGGCCAGGCTGTCGGCAACTTTCGTAAGGGCCTGAAAGACGGCAACGACGACGATAAAGCCAAAAACGACGACCTGAACGAAGAAGGTCAGCAGCAGGTCGCCAATCAGCGCTTATCGCAATAAGGCCACGCTACGGGCGGATTTGATGGTCCGCCCGCGTAAATTGTCATGATGATTGGGCGTCGTCCTGCGCCGCTTGCATAGCATCCTGAAGCACAGCCTCCGCATTCAGCGGCACCCGTTGCGGCACATTGCGCGGCAAAGACGTGTTGTAGGTCAGCAGTTGCGTGTTGTAGGCTTCGATGCGTGCTTGAACGCGCTCACATGCGGCCTGAAAACGTTCGCCTGCTTCGCGTTCGCGGATGAAACTGCCCGCCACACGCGCCTCATACAAGCGCTGTAGATAGCTTTTCGCGGCGCTATAGGCGAATCTCAGAATCTTCTCGCGGTCTGCTTCCAGCCCCCTGCCCATCGCCATCCACTGCGGCACCACATCGTTTTCACGCATGATCTTATGTGCCATGCGCAGATCAGCAGGCACGTGGTCGTCGTCGTCGTTCAGCTTCAGCGGTTGGCCGGAACCCTGCAAGTGCGCGACGTTGCCATCCCCGATGGCCTCCTCGACCTTTTTATCCAGCCATGTCTGCCACCTGTGGTTAAACAGGTAGTATTGATGTCTGCGGCGTGCCTGCTGTGCGTCATTCTCACTCGTCTGTTTTGGTGTGCTGTCATCAGCCATTACTCTGCACCTCATTTAACCATTTGCGCCAAAAATTCTTCTGCGGTCCGCTGATGTTCGTGCAGTTTATCGTCCCCCATGCGCTTGAGGTGGCTCGTCATCATCGCCAAGCGCGGGTTGCCCTTGAAAAATGCCAGATGCTTGTTGATAAAGCGCCAGTACAGCCCATCCCACACGGGTTGCCATGTGCCCTTGCTGCCGTAATCACTCATCTTGCGCACGTAATTCGATGAACTGATATACGGTTTGGTCGTCATCAGGCCACCGTCGGCATATTGGCTCATGCCATAAACGTTCGGCACCATCACCCAATCGTAGGCATCTATGAACATCTCCATAAACCAGCGGTAGACGTTATCCGGGTGCACTTCACACAGCAACATGAAGTTACCCAGCAGCATCAAGCGCTCGATGTGATGCGCGTAGGCGTAGCGGTTCAGCTTGTGGATCACATCGTCAATCGGTTGGATGCCCGTCTCGCCCGTGTACCAGTGCTCATCTAAATCACGCGCTTGCCTGAAGAAATTGCGCTGGCGTTGGTCGCTACCTGCCCGCAGATAGACCGCCCGCATGAATTCACGCCAGCCGATAATCTGCCGCACGAAGCCCTCAACCGATGACAGCGTAGTTTGCGGGTGCGCGTCGTAATACGCTTGCACGGCGTCTAAAATCTGCCCTGGGGATAGCAGGCCGATGTTAAACGGTGCGCTCAGCAACGAATGAAACAGGAATGCGCCGCGTGTGCTGATGGCATCCTGATAGGGGCCATATAAATCCAGCTTCGCACGCAGAAAATCCTGCAAAACCTGCGCTGCTTCATCGTGTGATGTGGCGTAGATAAAGTCATCTGTGCTGCCGGGGTTGTGCGCGAAGTGTGCTTCGACGTAAGCACGCGCTTCCCGCACATAGGCGTTATCCACAGTCGCGGGTGACTGCGGCAATGACACACCCTGCTTCAGCTTCTGCCGATTGTCCGTGTCATACGTCCAGCGCCCGCCGACAGGCTTACCAGCCTCATCTAGCAGGATGCCGAGCCGCTTACGCTGAAAGATGTAAAAATCCGTCTGATGATAGTCGTCGGGTGCTTTATCGGACCAGAATTCGTCTAATGTCGCCTGATCGCTGACGAAATTCGGTGAGGGATACACGGTCAGGTGCAGGTCATATTGCTTGCAGTAGCGCCGGATGCGTTTGTCAAGCAGGTAATCCGTCGGATCGACCACATGTACTGCTGTGATGCCCTGCTGCGCAAGCTGCTGAAACACATAATCAAGCTGATCGTCAATTTCGCCATAGTCGATGTAGCGCGTGCGGCAGTTGGCCAGTGTTTCGGCTTCGTAGCGCTTCATGCTAGCGCGATGCAGCAGCAGCCTTTGCTTATGGAAGCGCGCCGGATAGCGCGAATCCCCGAAGAATAAAATGTCTTCGATCAGGACGTGCAAGCGGTCATCAGCAACCGCAGGATGATCGGCGTAAAGTTGGTGTGGATAGATGAGGGTTGCGGCGGTCATAGGTCCGGGTCATTGGCTACGGATAATGCGTAACCCAGGATACATCTATTGTCTGAATCACACATGAACATGCGGCGTGGCGCTACCACTAAAAGCTATCCAGCATGTTATCAATGAAGCCATCCCCGCCGTCGCTATCGCGATCATCATAAATTTCATAGCCATCACTGCGGCGCGTGCTGCGCTGACTGCGCAGGTTGCGCGTATTGACATCACCGAAGGGGTCATCGGGGTTATCGCTGATGGACGGTGAACGCAGGTCGCTGCTGCGGCGGCGCTCCTTTTGGCGTTCTTCAACTGTATCATGGGCCTGTGCCTGATAGCGCTGCTGCTGGCTGTCCGTATCTGGGTCACCGCCCTGATAGCGTGCCAGCGCCTCATCAAAATCTACATTTTGCGCCCGCTGACGAAATTCTGCCCGCGTCGGTAGGTTACCACCCTGGTCCCGCTTGCGCTGGAAGTTCCGATCTAGGTCGTCGTCGTTATCGCCGCCGACGCCGCCGAGCACGCTATCCAGCAAATCTGATAGCGTCGTACCTGCGAACTGCGCCAGGAAGAACGCCGCCACAACCAGTAGCCCCAGGCACAGCAACGATAGGACACATGCTGCTAACGCGATGCCTCCAAGTTCCATGTCGTTGTCATCTCCGTGTTTGTGCTTTCGTGTGTTATTTTAATGCTTTGTGCGACATTTCCGCAGTGTGCATTCCGCCCGTGTTACATTCAGACACAATATAGGACAATACGCCAGCTATTTAAACACTTTGTACGAAGCAAAGCAGCGCACGCAATGTTACAACTGTACAAATTGACGACGGCACTAATGGATAAACACAAACAAATCTACATGGGCGTAGGGACACGGCTTGCCGTGTCCGCTATCTGCGGACGCCAAGAATGGCGTCCCTGCACAAACCATCCGTATCCGTTTTGATGTCTCCATAGACACGACACCACCCAACAGGAGTAAACGCGCCATGCGCAGCTATCTATCCAAGAGCGTCCAGCAGTTACAACCATCCGGCATCCGCAAATATTTCGACATCGCCGCGCAGATGGACGACGTGGTGACGCTTGGCATCGGCCAGCCCGATTTCCCCACGCCACAGCACATCATGGAGGCAGGCATCCAGAGCTTACACGACGGCGACACCGGCTATACCGCAAATGCGGGCACGCCTGAGTTGCGCCATGCCGTCAGTGAGCACGTGCAGCGCCTTTACGGTTTGCACTACGACCCAATGGCGCAGGTATTGGTGACGGTGGGCGTCAGCGAGGCGCTCTGGTTGGCGATGAAGGCCATTCTGGACCCTGGCGACGAGGTGCTGGTGGTGGAGCCGTGCTTCGTGGCCAATGCTGCGGCGGTAGAGATGGCGGGCGGCGTGCCTGTGCTGGTGCCCACCCGTGTCGAGAACGAGTTTCAGGTCACAGGTGCGGATTTAGAGGCACACATCACGCCCCGCACGAAGGCCATCCTGATTAGCTACCCGAATAACCCGACGGGCGCGGTGCTGACCGAAGCGCACATCCAGCAGATTGCCGAAGTAGCCGAAAAGCATGATCTGCTGGTGATTTCCGATGAGATTTACGAGCGCCTTGTGTACGGCGTGCAGCATATCAACTTCGCGTCCTTGCCGGGGATGACTGAGCGCACGGTGGTGCTCAGCGGCGTCAGCAAAACCTATGCGATGACGGGCTGGCGCATCGGCTACGCGACTGGGCCACAGCCAATCATCGGCGCAATGGCCAAGCTGCATCAATACCTGATTATGTCCGCGCCGACCATCAGCCAGATCGCGGCGGTGCAGGCCCTCCAGCACGGCGAAGCCGACGTTGCACACATGCACGCGGCTTACGATCAGCGCCGACGTACCCTGGTGGATGGCTTTAATGCCCTGGGGCTGCCCTGCTTCGAGCCACGCGGCGCATTCTACGCCTTCCCGCGTGTGGACCATCTCGGTATGAGCGCCGATGCGTTCTGCGAGCGCTTGCTGCATGAAGAACGTCTCGCGGTGATCCCTGGTGATGCCTTTGGCCCCAGCGGTGCGGGCTTCATCCGTGCCAGCTATGCCAGCAGCCTGGAAAATATCGAGCGTGCACTCGAACGGCTGGCACGCTTCTTGCAGCGCAACGACTTGCAACCAGTTAATACTCGTTTGACCGCAGGTAGCGCTCCATCAATTGCACCAGCAACGAGCCAATCACTGTCATCACAAGGTAGATGAAACACAGGATCAAGAACGTCTCCAAATACTGGAAGGTGCTGCCCGCCCAGCGTCGGGAAAGCTGTGTGATGTCGTTGGTGCCCAGGATAGTCACCAGCGACGTATCTTTAATCATCGAGATGAAATCATTACCCAATGGTGGCAATACGCGCCGCACGGCCTGCGGAATGACGATCAGGCGCAACACCTGAAAGGGCGACATACCCAGCGAGCGCGCCGCTTCCCATTGGCCTTTCTCCACCGATTGAATGCCCGCACGGAAAACCTCGGATAAGAACGCGCCGTAAATCAGCGCCAGCCCTAATATCGCCGTGCCAATATCGCGCCCGCGCCAGGTCAAATCGGGGATTTCCGGGTTGTTGGTCATATCGCGTACTGTGCTGATGACCGACTCATTGATCCATTCACGCAGCATCGGCACGAGGATAAAGCCCATCACCAGCAGAAAGACCAGCGTTGGCAAGCCGCGCATCAGTTCGACGTAAAACGTCGCGATATTGTATACGATGGTGCGTAGGATCGTGCCAATGTAGCGCCGCAGGCCGACCTTGCGATCTGGCGTTCTGGGTGGGGTACTGCGGATCACACCGACAACTAAACCGATGAGCAACGCCAGCAGATAGGCACCGATGGCAATGGTTAACGTGGTCCCGATGCCCTCGCTCAACTCATCGTAGATGCGCTGATAGTCTTCCTGAGAGCGAATCAGCACGACCACATAAACACCCAGCAGCACCAACCCCAGCAGCCAATAGGGGAAGGTATACAACGAGACAAACGGCACACGCCCGCGCTGACGCGATTCCACTGTCACCTCATCTAGCTCCGTGAAGGCGTCTTTGGGTTTTTCAGTCGGTGCGGCCATGCGTGCCTTGTCGTCTACCTGCTGCTGTGCGTTTTCGCTCAGGTGTCTCTGGGCATCGTTCGTAGGGACACGGCAAGCCGTGTCCACAAAACGGGTCGATTATTCTGTTGGGATGGCCCTAGCCATCCGCCTCCTCGGTGGCTTCAGGTTCGGCCATGTCCTCGTCGCTCATCTCTGCTGCTAGCTCGAACGGACCCAGGCCCCATTTCTCGTTGATTTCGTCCAGCGTGCCGTTTTCAATCAGCGCCATCAGCCCCGTGTCGAACGCTTCAACCAGTTCGGACCCCGGCGGGTAAATGAAGCCAAGCATCTGATCTGAACTGATGGGCTGTTCGATCAACCGAATCCGATCAGAGTTTTCACCAACGTAACCCTGACCCGCAACATCGTCAATCACAACACCATCGACATCGCCAGCGATCAGCGCTTGCACCGCAGAGCCGAAATCCGGGTAGCCGACGATGCGATCATCATCGACCAATTCCTGCGCCGAGAGGAAATTCGTGGTCCCCAACTGCACGCCAATCGTGTAATCCTCATTTTCCACGAAGCCGTCCAGCGTATCGAAGCGATCTTCCTCAAGCTGGACCATCAGGCGTTGCACAATGGCCGCATAGCCCATCGAAAAATCCACGATTTCGGCGCGTTCTTCTGTGATGGTGATGCCATCTGCCGCCACATCGAATTCACCCTCAGAAACGGCCACGATCATGCCTTCCCATGAGGTCTGAATGTATTCCGGCTCGAAGTTCAACAGTTCGGCCAGCGCGTCAATCGTATCGTAATCCCAGCCGACTGGCTCGCCTGTTTCCGAGTCGATCAGGTTAAAGGGCGGGTAGCCGTTTTCAACGGCGACGGTCACTGTGCGGCCTTCGAGGTCCGGCAGGTCTGCGGTCATCTCGTCTTGGTCTTGTGCGTTGACGACCAGCGCAAACGACAGGACGGCGATCAACGCAAGCGACGTTAACAAGCGTTTCATAATATAGCTCCTTGTGTTGTGTTGGTAGGTTGTGGGCTGATTAAGTAGATTAAATAGCGACCTAAATTGTAGCGCGTTGCTGTGGGATGTGCCTCATGCAGTGTGTACGAAGCCAGTTGGTGGTTCTACCTAAGTAGCGTGTGTCGCCACTGGCTAAAGCCAGCGGCTGCCGCAGGGCCAATCCCCCTGAAGGGGGCTATTGCACAGTGCATACAGCCTGCTAAAGCAGGCTTGTCGGTACCGGAGCCGGACGTTTTAACGTCTGGCGACTGAGAATGGGACACGTACCTGAGTAGTTACCTGAAAACTGCGGAAAGTGCGAACAAGCCATGACGCGGCGATCTCTGAGCGTGCGACAGGCCGAGGCGATTGTCGATGTGCTGCGTCACGTCCAGGCCCCGTGTCAGCAGATGCTCCGCGACCTTTTGCTGGCTCCTGCTCAGGTCCTGGAACTTGCCACGTGAGCGGGCGACCGGGTTCGCTTCAGGCTTGCGTTTCGGGTTTGCATCTTGCTGCATCGTCACAACACCCCCTGGGTGCGCCTATCCACGACGTTTGCGCGGGTCCAGGGCATCGCGCAGACCATCACCTAGCAGGAAGAAGCACAAAACCGTCAGTGTAATCATCGCCCCGGGCCAGATGACGAGATGCACGCCTCGTGCAAAGTACGAGCGCGAATCCGTCAGCATGTTGCCCCAGGTCGGCGTCGGTGGGCGCACCCCCAACCCCAGGAAGCTGAGTCCGCTTTCGATTAAAATAAGTGTGCCCGCGTTGATCGTCACGGCAATGAGTGCAATCGACAGCACATTCGGCAAGATATGCCGCGTCATCAGGTGGCCGGAACCGCTACCAAGCGCCTGTGCCGCCAGGATGTAATCCTGCTGTTTGAGCGCCAGCACCTGCCCGCGTATCAGACGCGCAATCTCGATCCAACCGAGCAAGCCAAGCAACACGATCAACACCTCCGGCGACGGTTCCCAGATGGTGGTCGCGATCAGCAACAGAAATATCGCGGGGATCGCCGTCAGCGTCGTGATAAACCACATCAACACGTCATCTACAATCCCACCCAGGAAGCCCGCAACGATGCCCACCAGCAGGCCTATCGTCATGGATAGTAAGCTGGCGCTGTAGGCTACCATCAACGAGATGCGCCCACCGTACAGCAGGCGGATAAGCTGATCGCGCCCCAGGTGATCGGTGCCTAGCGGATGCTCTGCGCCAGGCGGTTTGTAACGGTCTCGGATGCTAGCATCCTCAACATCCACCTTAAAGACCTGCTCCACGACGGGCGGACCCGCGAAGCAAATTACCGTCAGGCTCAGCAGTACGACCAGTGCCAACAAAGTCAGCCAGTCGCGCCGCAGTTGGCGCAGCACATCCTGCCAGAAGGTGCGGCCACTGGTCTGTGGCCCGTCCAGTCTTGCAAGCCCTTGCATTGGGGTGTTTTCTGTATTTACTGCGTCTGCTGCCATGAGATGTCGCCCCTAAAAGCGGATGCGCGGGTCAAGTAGCGCATATAGGATGTCACTGATTAGCAAGCCGATGATATATAGAACCGCGCTGATCAGCACCGTGCCCATTATCAGCGGCAAATCGCGCTGGAAGATAGCGTTAATCGTCAGGCGGCCCATGCCCGGCCAACTGAATACTTGCTCGATGATGACCGAGCCACCTATCAAGCTGCTAAGCGCCGGACCAACCAGCGTTGCAATCGGGATGAGCGCATTACGCATAACGTGGAACCCAAGCACGCGCCGCTGCTGCATACCCTTTGCACGGGCTGTACGCACGTAATCCGCCGAGATGACCTCTAGCGCTGATGCACGCATATAGCGCGAGACTGTCGCGATGATGCCCAACGCCAGGATGCTCACGGGTAGGATCATGTGCCGCACGCTATCCCACAGGTCGAAGCTCTGACTGCTGCGCGTCAGGTCGCGCATGCCACCGATTGGCAACCAGCCCAGGTTTACGCTGAAGATGATGATTACGATCAGCCCCAGCCAGAAATTCGGCAGCGCGGTGCCAAAGACGCTGAAAAAGCGGATGAGCTGGTCCACCCAGGACCCCTGGGTGACCGCCGCCAGCATCCCAAGTGCGATGCCGACGCCATAGCCGATCAGCAAGGCTGTCAGCGTCAGGCGCAACGTCGCCGGTATGCGCTCCAGGATCAAATCCAGCACGGGGCGCTTACGCTGGATGGATACGCCCAGGTCACCGCGCAGCAACCCCTGGCGACTGCCGTAGATGTCGCCCGTGCCATCGCCATTGACATCAATCTGCACCCAATCGTTGCCGATCATGTAGTACAGGTATTGCGTCAGGGGTGGCTGATCCAGCCCTAGTTGCCGCCGCATACGCTCCGTCGCTGCGGGGTCGGCCCCTGGGTTGAACGTCAAGAAAGCCAACGGGTCACCCGGGGCCAACAGGATCAGCAGGTAGCTAATCAGTGTGATGCCAAAGAGCGTGGGCAACGCCTGTACCAGACGCCATGCAATATAGCGCGTCATCGTTACTTTGCCGCCCCTGCTGCTGCATTGCTGGTCGCGTAGGGGTCATCCAGCCAGGGGTACAGGTTCAGGTCCGCTTTACGATAGGTCAGGCTTGGGTAATCCGGCGTGAGGGCACCGGGCGCGTTCATATACAGCACCTCTTGCGCTATCGGGCCGTAGGCCGCATAAAAGTGCTGCGTCGATTTCACCACGATCATGCTGTATTTCAAGGGGTCCAGGCCGAAATTGCTGAACACCTGTAAGCCAAAGACCTGCCCACGCAGGCTATTCACGATGATGTCGATGCCGTTGCAACGCAGTGCAGCGCTATCACCGCAGGCGCTCGGCAGTTCGCCCTCGTCACCCTGTGGGAAAGCCTGCATCATGTTTTCGACCACGCCAAGCACCTCTACCGTTAAATCCAGCGGATCGCCGGAGGTCGGCCCCATTTTACCGCCTAAGCGCACATCCAGCGTGGCACCTGGCCCGGCTTGCATCGCAATCTGCACGACAATCGGGTCCCACATCATGGCGAGGCCCGCATTCGTCACGCCTTGCGCCAGCATCTCGCGCAGCGCAAACGTCGAATCACTCGGCGCGCCGCCACCCGCGTTATCCGTCACATCTGCGATGACAAGCGGCTTGTCGCCGACGTAGCGTTGCGTCGCCGCCTTGATCGCGTCGGGTACATCCAGCGTCGGCGCTTGTAGCTGCTTGCGCATCCCGTATAAGCGCTGCCCGACCTGCTGTGCGACCTGTTGCGCCTTTGCAGCGTCGTTGTCGGTCACGACCAGCAGCTTCGACCCCATCTCCGGCATATCACCCCAGGGGAAGCCATGCCCCCACGATACGCTGAGCACGCCATCTTTGCCTTCAAGCTCGAACAGATCGTCCACGATGCCGCGCACAGGCTGTATGGGCGTGCGGTAAATGCCGATCATGCGGCAGTTATACAGGGCCATCGTCGGCTTGATCTTACCCTCAATCGTATCGGCCAAGAGCGCAAACAGGTCTTTCAGCCGTGCCAGTGCATCCACATGCGGGTATTCTTTGTAGGTTACGATGATGTCGGCCATCGTAACCATTTTTTCCGTCAGGTGGCAATGTAAATCCAACTCAACACCGAGCGGCACATCCGGCCCGACGATCTCGCGGACTTTTTCGATCAGGTCGCCTTCGGCATCGTCGTAGCCGTCCACGACCATCGCGCCATGCAGATCAAGCAAGACGCCAGCGACAGGCAACGCCGCCTTCAGGTCGTCCAGCAGTTCTTGCCGCAGCGTTTCGTATGCGGCGCGTACAGTCGTGCCAGCAGGTTCAGCGCCCGCGTACAGGCTGCTTACAAGCTCCCAGCCGCGTGCAGACACCAACCCCTGCAAGAAGCGGTAACCGCCAGCCAACATGTGGGCGTTCAAGTCGTCCTGTTGCATCTCTTTTGGGCGCAGCACGAAAAAATCGTCCAGCCCAGTCGGGAAGGGTGCAAATGTGTTCGTCTCTGTCGAAATACCTGCCGAGAATATCTTCATTGTGGTTGCTCCGCCTGCGTGATTTCTATGGGGGATTATAGCATCGAGCACGCGACTTGCAAAATCTCATGCAGAATTTTTGCATTTTACAAGAAACATTGCTAGCATATGCGGGACCAGAAGACATTATGATTGCTGAGGAGACTATGAGATGAAGAAAATCGCTGTTTTATTACTGATTTGCCTATTGGCCCTGCCAGCACTGGCGCAGGACGATGAGCCGACGACGTTGCGCTGGGGCTTCCCGGCGGATGGCACCACGTTTAACACGGTCACGCAGTCCGAGGCCGTTGATAGCTTCTTGCAGGGCCTGGTATTCCCGGATCTGATGACGACGGACCCAGAAACTGGCGACTGGGTGCCGGAACTGGCAACCTGGGAAGTCTCTGACGATGGCACGGTCTACACCTTTAGCATCGACCCGGATGCGCTATGGAGCGATGGCACGCCGATCACCTCAGAGGACGTGCGCTTCACTTTTGACGCGACCCGCTCTGAAAACGTGCAGACCTTTCGCGCTCCGGACTATGAAGCCATCAATATCCTTGATGACAAGACCTTCGAGGTGGTACTGGAAGCGCCGAACTGCAACATTCTCACCGACCTCTCGATCCGCATTATGCCCGCACACGTCTTCGCTGACGATTACAGCGACTTCATGACTAGCGACTTCAACACAGGGCCAACCGTCGCTGGCGGTCCTTTCATCTTCGTGGAACGCGCTGTTGATGAATTCCTGCGCTTCCGTGCCAACCCGGATTACCACCTGGGTCAACCGAATATCGATCAGGTGCTGGTTCAGATAATGCCGGATAACGAAGTACGCTTCCAGGCGATGTCCAGCGGGCAGCTTGATCTAGCGCCATTACCACAAGAACAAGTCGATTTGCTCGTGGGCAACCCGAACGTTGAGGTCATCAGCTACCCGGTTAACGGCTGGTGGAGTGCAGCATTCAACCTGGCAGACCCGGAAAACCCGCAACCAGCGTTTGATGACGATGGCAACCGCAACGACCAAGACCCGCACCCAATCCTCGGTGATGTGCGCGTGCGCGAAGCGCTGGTACTGGGCTGGGACCACGAGGACGCGCAGTTTTTATCACCCACAGGCGAATTGCTGTATGGCCCGATCATGCCTGTGCTGCCGCAATACCTGCACCCGGAGCTTGAAATCCGCCCTTATGACCCCGACGCTGCCGCCGCCCTACTCACAGAGGCTGGTTGGGTCGATAACGATGGCGATGGCGTGCGCGAAAACGCCGACGGCGAACCACTGGCACTAGATTTCTACTACACTACGGGTAATGAGATCAACCCAACCCTGATGGCCGATTACTGGGGCGACCTGGGTGCCGACATCAACCTGATTTCCGGCGAGCAAGGTGCCCTGCTCAACGAGGTTTACATAGGGCAGACGTTCGACCTCTTCTATATCGGTGGCAGTTGGTCACAACCGACGCCGGATTTGCTGCTGAACTTCTTCTTCAACTCTGCCAATGACCTGGCTGCCTGGAACGGCAACTCCTTCGCCAATGAAGAGGTTGACAGCCTGTTGGCGGAACTGGTGACAGCCCCCTGCGATGACGCAGGCCGTGCGCCGATCTATCATCGCATTCAAGAGATCTTCTACGAAGAGATACCGAACGACTTCGTGATTACGCAAGTGGGCAATCAGGTCGTCAGCACACGTGTCGGCAATGTCGTCTTTGATACGTGGGGCGCGAACAACATCAACGAATGGACAATTGAGAATTAGCATGTCTGTCTTTAGCGGGTTTAAACAGTACATCACAGCACTGATGCAAGACTGGGACGTGCCCGGTCTTGCCATCGCAGCCGTGCAGGCGGATGAGGTCGTCTTTCAGGCGGGCTACGGCCTGCGCGATGTCGAGAACAAGGCAGCCCCTGATGTCAATACGGTGTTCGCCATCGGTTCGTCATCGAAGGCGTTCACGTCAACTGCGCTCGGCATCCTGGCCGACGAAGGCAAGCTGGACTGGGACGCGCCCGTGCGCGAATACATGCCGGATTTCCAGCTACAAGACCCCTACGCCACCGAGCGTATGACGACGCTTGATCTACTATCGCATCGCAGCGGCCTGCCACGCCATGACCTGATGTGGTACGGCACTGCGCTCAGCCGTGCAGAGATTTTCGCAAAGCTGCGCCACCTGCAACCCACCAAGGACTTCCGCAGCTTCATGCAGTACCAGAACCTCATGTATATGACGGCTGGCTATCTGATCGAGCGCATCACGGGCCAAACCTGGGAAGCCTTCACGCAGGAACGCATCTTCGAGCCGCTTGGCATGACGCGCAGCAACTTCTCGGTGGATGTCAGCCAAACATGGGAAAACATCGCCCTGCCCTACACGAAGCCACTCAATGCAGATTTTGAATATGAGGCGCTAGAGCGCACGGACTTTCGTAATATCGATGCTATTGGGCCTGCTGGTTCGATCAACTCAACGGTGGTCGATATGGCGCAATGGGTGCGGCTGAACCTGAACGCTGGCAAGCTGGGCGATCAGCAGATCGTCAGCGAGGAGACGATGCAGCAAATCCACCAGCGCCACACGCCCATCATCCGCCAGGCGATGATGTTCGAAATACTGGACACACACCCGCAGATCGGCCAGGCGAGCTATGGGTTAGGCTGGTTCGTACAGGGCTATCGCGGGCACCGTTGGGTGCATCATGGCGGCAGTATTGACGGCTTCAATGCCTTCGTGTCGCTGTTGCCGGATGACGGCATCGGCGTCGTGGCGCTGGCGAATCGTGGCGGCTCCTTACCCGTCATCATGCAGGCTGCGATGAACGTCCATGATCGGTTATTGGGGCTGGATAGCAACGAAATCGACTGGAATACAAGCTTTCATGAGTTTCAGGATAAGCAGCTAGGGCAAGCCAAAGAAGCCAACAACGAGCTGCTGGAAAGCCGCAAGCAGGACGCGCCGACGACGCATCCGCTGGACGCCTTCGCAGGCACCTACGAACACGTCGCGTATGGCCCGGTGACGGTCAGCGTGGCCGAAAGCGGCGATACGCTAGCGGTCAGCTACAACGGCCAAGCCTTTGCCAGCGTGGAGCACCTGCACTACAACGTGTTTCTGCTGAAAAACAAGTTGCTGCCCGTCTACATGCCGTTGAACTTCAGTGTCGGCCAGACTGGTGACATTGACGCGCTGAGCCTGCCCATCGAACCTTCGTTACCGCCTGCACGCTTCCTGCGCCAACCAGCCGCTGACGCCGCCACAAGCGAGGCGGACAAAGCCGAGCAAGTAGAAACCGTCGGGGGTGATGGCTAGGTATGTCCTGCACGATCACAATCCGCGAACTGCACACGATGGCGGAACTCACGGCGTGTGTGCAGTTGCAATATGACATCTGGGGCATCACACCAGGCAACAACACCTCGTCGTACATTATGAATGCTGCCATCCACAATGGCGGGGCCTGAACACTGTGGCGTTCTACTTTCATCCCAATCACTATGGCGAGATGACCGACGCGCTGAATCGTGGGCTTGCCAGCGACCGCCTGGAGGCCACATGGTACACGTCCGACGATGAATTGCCGGACCTGCACGACGATGGCGAACAGAAAACGCCACTCGTCACTGCCTCCGAGGTACACCTATTGCCGCAGAACTGGGATGCCCCGGCCTACACGCTCGAAATTCCACAAGACCTGAATGACCTGAAGCAGCGCGACCTACAAGCAGCCGCAAAGTGGCAGACTGCTGTACGCGAAGCTCTAACGGCGGCCTTTGCACAGGGTTATGCAGCCGTTGATTTTCAAACCCAAGCAGCGCGTTGTTACTATGTGCTGCGCCGTCATGCGCCGCACTTTTAGAAAGTGATAATAACCACATGAAACCAATCACGATCCAAACCATCAAGCTACACCCGATTGCTGTGCCCTTTGTCTCTCCGTTCCGTACCAGCTTTGGCGAGCAGACGTTCAAAGCGGCGATGCTGATTGAACTGACGACGACCAATGGCGTTGTGGGCTGGGGTGAGGCGTCCGTTGAATTATGGCCGGGCTATGGCTATGAGACCATCGGCACCGCCGAACATATCCTCGGTGATTTTCTGGCTCCGGCGCTGGTCGGCAGGACCATCGAAAGCCCAACAAATACACCGGGCCTACTCGCACATTATCGCGGCCACCACGAGAGCAAGGCCGGTTTAGAAACAGCCGTGTGGGATGCCTTCGCCCGCACCAATAACATACGCCTTGCAGATTTATTTGCAAGCTATCTGCCCGCAGGCCACACACCCCGCCCTGCCGCTACTGTCGGCGTCAGCATCGGCATTCAAGCCACCATCGAGGAAACGATCAGCGTCATACGCGCACGGCTCGATCAGGGCTATCAGCGCATCAAACTGAAGATCGAACCGGGCTGGGATGTCGATTTAGCGCGTGCAGTCCGCGAAGCCCTGCCCGATGCAACGGTGATGCTGGACGCCAACAGCGCTTATACACTGGCCGACGCCGAGTATCTTAAACAACTGGACGCATTTGACCTGTTGATGATCGAGCAGCCGTTGGCCTACGATGACATCTATGAGCACTCCAAGCTGAACCAGGTCGTACAGACGCCGCTGTGCCTGGATGAGAGCGTCAAGACAGCAGGCGATCTGCGCGTCGCGCTGGAATTAGGCGCAATCGACATCCTCAACCTGAAGCCTGCTCGCGTTGGCGGTTACACCGAAAGCCTGAAAATCTACCAGATTTGCGTCGAACATGAGCTACCCCTGTGGATCGGCGGCATGTTGGAGGTCGGCATCGGGCGCGCGGCCAACGTCGCCTTTGCTGCGTTGCCAGGTGTGACGTTGCCCTGCGACATCTCTGCGACTGAACGCTATTTCGACCCGGACATCACCGAGCCACCCTTCATCCTGAACGACGACAGCACACTCAGCGTACCGGACGGCCCCGGCACAGGCATTGAGGTGGTCCGCGAGCGCGTCGAAGCAGCGGAGGCTTACTGGCGCGAACACTCGCCCTATAAAGCAGTGCGAAAGGCTGTCACACTATGACGCCCATCCAGAAAGACGACCTGTTCAAGCTGGAGTTTTTGCAGGATGCAGCCGTATCGAGCGCGGCTAACCTGGTGGCTTACGTGGTGGCACAGTATGACGCCGACGACGACAAAGACCTGACCACGCTCTACCTCACCGACCTGGGCAACAACACCACGAAGGCCATGACCCCCGGTGAGGAGACACTCGGCGGGTTGGCGTTTTCGCCGGATGGTCGTAGCATCGGCTTTATGTCAGATCGAGGCGGCAAACCGCAGATTTACGCGCTGCCAGTCGATGGTGGCGAAGCCCGCCAACTGACCCACATCGAGCAAGGTGTGCGCAGCGGTCCGCTGTGGTCGCCGGATGGCAGGCTGATTGCGTTTACGGTTGGCCTGGGCGACGACGATATGCCCAAGCTAGACGAGCCATACCGCGTAACGCGCAACGTTTACCGCTTCGATAACATCGGCATTGTGGATGCGGCAATTAACAGCCTGCATGTGCTGAACATTGAAACGGGCGAGACACAGGAGCTTGTGCAAGCCGAGAACGTCATCGCGGTTGCTGATTGGTCACCGGATGGCAAGCGCCTGCTGTACACGGAAATGTTCCTGCCGGATTCTTTCGCCGTCGCAAACCAGAATTTGCGTATTGTCGATCTGGATGGCAATATCACGCGCCTATTGCCGGAGTGGGGTTTAGTCGGCACGGCGGACTGGCTAGCGGATGGCGATCATATTGCCTTTGTGGGCACCGCACACGGCAAGCCAATCGGTAGCAAGGCGGACGTTTACGTGCTGTCGCTGGCGGATGGCAGCATTAGCCCGCGCACAGACGGCCTGCGCTATGGGGTCGGTGGCAGCTTACAACCGGACTATCCGGCGTTTGGGGTGGCGCGCAGTGCCGGCTTCTTTGTGCAGGGCGACGATGCCTATACCCGCGTGCAAATCGGTGGCGATGTCAACGTCTACCGTGTGGCGCTGACGGGTGATGCTGCCTATGAGCCTGTGCTGACAGGTGAACGCGCTTGTTTGCCGTTGGCGCTCGATGACAATTTGCTAGTGTATGCGGTCAGCCAGTTGACCGACCCGCTTGAGCTATACGTGTGTGACCCCGCCAAACAAGCCGAGCAGCAGCTTACCCACCTGAACCGCGCTTTGTTGGCCGAGCGCACCCTATCGGACGTGCAGCACCTGACGTGGCCCAGTATCGACGGTGTGCAGGTCGAAGGCTGGTTCTTATCACCAAAAGACGCCAGTGGCCCCTTGCCGACGATCCTGTATATACATGGCGGCCCACATAGCGCGTTCGGCAACATGTTCTCGTTTGATTTTCAGATGCTCGTGGGCGCTGGTTACGGTGTGCTGATTATCAACCAGCGTGCATCGACCGGGTACGGCGACGAATTTTCGACTGCTATCAAGGGCGACTGGGGCAACCTGGATTATCACGACCTGATGACAGGTGTCGATTTTGCGATTGCGCAGGGGTTAGCCGACGGCGATAAGCTCGGCGTGTGCGGCCTTTCCGGCGGTGGCAACCTCAGTTGCTGGATCGTCGGCCAAACCGAGCGCTTCAAGGCCGCAGTGCCCGAAAATCCTGTCACGAATTGGGTTAGCTTCTATGGCGTGTCGGATATTGGCGTTTACTTCGCGGTCGAGGAACTCGGCGGTCCCCCCCACGAAATCCCGGAGGTGTATATGCGCTGTGCGCCCATCACCTACGCGCACCGTTGCAGCACACCGACGTTGCTGGTACAGGGCGAAAATGACTATCGCTGCCCGACAGAGCAATCCGAGCAGTTCTACACGGTGTTGAAGGCCAACGGCTGTATCGCTGAGATGCTGCGCCTGCCCGCAAGCTCACACGCCGGGTCGATTGGTGGGCGTCCGAGCTTGCGCCGTGCGCAAAACGACGCCTTGCTGGATTGGTTTGATCGCTATGTGCTACAACACGAAGCTGTCGAAGCCGCAACAACAGCTTAAATAGGACACAATGCCATGACGACAGATGCACAAGCTACACACATTCAGCAGATCAACGATTATATCGAGGCCGAACTCGCTCGCTGGCAAGTGCCGGGGCTGGCGCTGGCCGTCATCAAAGATGGCGAAGTCATCCACAAGCAGGGCTATGGCCTGCGCGACCGCGAAGCAAACCTGGCCGTAGATGCCGATACGGTCTTCGCGATTGGCTCTTGTACAAAGGCGTTCGTCACGATGGGCGTGCAGATGTTGGCCGAACAAGGCAAGCTGAATTGGGATACGCCGATCCGTGAATATCTGCCGGACTTCAGGCTACAAGACTCGGTTGCCACGCAACAGATGACGGCGCGTGATCTGCTGTGTCATCGGGGTGGATTGCCACGCCACGATCAAAGCTGGTACGGCTCGCCACTATCGCGCCGAGAGCTGTACGCCCGCCTGCGCTACCTGCAACCAAGCCAGCCCTTTCGCTACCTATACCAGTATCAAAACCTGATGTACATGACCGGGGGCCTCCTGATCGAAGCGGTCAGCGGCCAAACCTGGGAAGCGTTCACACAGGAGCACATCTTCAAACCCCTGAGCATGACGCGCAGCCAGCTATCGGTACAGCAATCCGAAGCGGACGACAACGCCGCCCGACCCTACAGCATCAACCACAACGATCAAACGGTGAAGCGCCTGCCCTATCGCAATCTGGATGCTATTGGTCCAGCCGGGTCGATCAACTCCAACCTGAATGATATGCTGAACTGGTTACACCTGCACATGGCAGATGGCGCACCCCTGACAGATGCAAATGGCCTGCGCAACCTGCACAGTGCCTATGTCACGGTGCCACCACAGGCCGAAACCGCCCCACCGATCCCGCAAATTCACGGCAACGGCTACGGGTTAGGCTGGGCCTCGCAGACGTACTGGGGTTATCAGCGCATCTGGCACACAGGCGGCATCGACGGCTTCATCACTGATGTGTCGTTCTTCCCGCAGGCCAGGCTTGGTATCATCGTCTTCAACAACGGCCAGGATAGCCTATCGACCACCGTTAGCCGCAGCGTCAGCGACATCTTGCTCGGCCTGGAGCGCATCGACTGGCGGCAGAAGGTCGAAGACGTCATCAGCGCTGGGCGTAAAAAGCTTGCAGAGGCTCATGGGCAATTCCATGCAAGCCGCAAAGCTGACGCCCCACTGACGCACGCGATCGGGGCCTATGTCGGCAACTATGGCAACCCTGGCTACGGCGACATGACCATCAGCCACGCCGACGACAGCTTGCAGGCAACATACAACGGCCTGACCCTCGAACTAACTCACTTTCATTACAACACATTCGAGACGCACCATGAGTTACTCGAGGACGCGCCACCGCTAGCGTTGACCTTCCACATCGGCATAAGCGGCGAAATAGAAGCGCTGACGGTCCGGCTAGAACCGACCACAGCGCCGATTCGCTTCACAAAGGCCGTGTAGATACAGGGGCGCACTGCTGGGCAACCGCCGCGAAAAACCGCGCACCGTACTATTTCTGAATTCGTTCTGGCTACTCCACATAGATGCAGCATAGATGCAGCAAAATCAATAGTGGGTAGAAGGGCATAACAGCGTGGACTGGACAAAAGCGGGGGGTGATTACAAACTAGTTCTACCAAAAATCAATGGTAGTGGTCACGTATTGACTGATAGGTTGTACAGGGTCTACGCATGAGACAGAGTTGACCCACATTCCGCACTTTTGCCGTGACTACTTAGGTATGTGTCCCATTCTCAGTCGCCAGACGTTAAAACGTCCGGCTCCGGTAAGGACAAGCCTGCTCAAGCAGGCTGTACGTAGCGTGCAATAGCCCCCTTCAGGGGGGTTGGCCCTGCGGCAGCCGCTGGCTTTAGCCAGTGGCGACACACACAGACTGGCCTGAG
>DAOTTW010000018.1:0-3919 GCA_034437615.1 Anaerolineae bacterium
GTCGGCGCGCTGGTGCAGATGGGCTTGCAGTGGATTGGCTTACGCCATGCCCGCCTGCGCCTGACCCTGAATTGGCGGCACCCTGCGCTGCGGCGCATCGGCTTGCTGTATCTGCCTGTCATGTTCTCGTTGATTATGGATACGCTGATTATCCGCTTCTTCAGTTACAATCTGGCCAGCCAAACCGGGGAAGCCAGCATCGCCTATATGAATTGGGCCACGACGCTGATTCAGTTCCCGCAGGGCTTGGTAGCGACAGCGATTAGCGTGGCCATCCTGCCCACACTGGCACGCCAGGCGACCCTCACCGCCACCGAAGGCTTACAGGCTTTCCGCGATACGCTTGGGCTGGGCCTGCGGCTGGCCACCGTGCTGATTATCCCGGCGACGATGGCGCTATTTGTCTTGGCGGTGCCCATCGTTGCTCTGATCTTCGAGCATGGCGCATTCACCGCCGACGACACGCTGATTACGGCGCAGGCGCTACGCCTGTATCTGGTGGGGTTGCCCTTCGCCGCGCTGGATTTGCTGCTGGTGTATGCCTTCTATGCGCGTAAAGACACGCTGACGCCCGCGCTGATCGGCTTGTTCAGCCATCTGGTCTATATACTGGCCGTCATCCTGCTGATTGACCGCTTTGGGCTGTTCAGCCTGATGATTGCCGATAGCTTAAAGCATATCGTGCACGCGCTGGTCTCTGCGGCGCTACTCGCACGCAAAATTAACGGCTTCGGCGAACAGCGCTACCTCGCGACCACCCTCAAGACCTTACTGGCTGCTTCGGCGATGGCTTGCGTCGGTTGGCTGCTGATCGACCCCTTCACACAATGGATCGGCAATCAGGGCATCATCCGCGAAGCGCTGCTCGTGCTCTCGTTGAGTGTGGCGGCTGGTTCGGTGTATCTGGGGATGGCGGCCTTGCTGCGCCTGCAAGAATTGCGCTGGGTGGTCGGCCTGATCTGGCAACGTGTGCGCCGCAGCTAGCGCAGCGGACGCCGAAAGTAATAGCTGCCCGCCTGATCGACAAACACCAATTCCCAGCCTGCTAGCCCCATCTCGGCCACTTTTTGCGGCCAGAGGCGCTGGCTACCGTCTTTGTAATCCTGCGCATTGAAGATGTGGCGCTCCATGCCGTCGGTGCGGAAATACGTCAGGTAGACCTGCACCGGGCCGGGCGGTGGCGTCGATAAGACGCTGTATTCCCATTGTTGATAGGATGCATCAGGCGTGGGTAGCTCTTGGTTGTGCTCTGCTGATTGTGTCATGCAAGGCCCGTTTTTCGCTTGGGTGGCTGCTTTTGTCGGCTCACGATCCCGCAATCCGTAGGCATTCAACGTACCATCATGGCAGCCCACAATCAACTGTTTGCCTTCCTGTGGTCGCAAATTTGGCTTTTCTGCGCAGGATGTTAAAATAGAGGCGCTATAAACGTGTTCAACTTATCCGCTTCCAGGGCATCGAGGCAAATATGCGAACCTTATTGCGTGCATGGACCTTCCTGATCGGCTATCACCCGCTGACTATCGTGCTAGTTCCGGTTATGTTTGTGCTGGCGTCTGTCATCACACCAGCGCTTGTTGCTGCATTTTTGTTGTCGCCGTCCATCACGACACAGGCACAAGGCGGCAGCACCATCGAGATCACGGGTGTCAATCCTAACAATATGCCGACGACCATCGTCACAGCGAACGTTTTTGACAGCAACGGGCGACCCATCGAAGGCTTAAGCGCCGCAGATTTTCAGGTCGGCGGCAGCTTTGCACAGAACGCGACACTGGTTAACATCGAGAACATAAGCACGGATAACCTATCGTTTGCAACAGTGCTGGTGATTGATGTCAGCGAGAGCATGGCCGGCCAGCCCTTACAGCAGGTCAAGACCGCTGCACAGCTTTTCGTGGATACAGTCGGGCCAGATGCGCCTGTGGCTGTGGTCGCCTTCAGCAACCAACCGCGTCTCATTCAGGATTACACCACCGATAAAGCCCTGCTCGATCAAGCGATCCAGAGCTTACAGACAGGTGGCCAGACCGCGCTCTTCGATGCTGCGCTGGCGGGCATCGAATTGGCCGATCAATCGTTGTTGCCGCGCCGCGCTGTGATCTTGCTTAGCGACGGAGCAGAATTCAACGATAGCAACCGCTCACGCGAAGCAACGCTGCAAGACATCCAGCGCAGCGGCGTATCGGTGTACACTATCGGCCTGGGCTTTGGCAGCGACCGCACATTTTTAGAGTCAGTTGCCCAACTGACAAACGCGCAGTTCTTTGAATTTCAGCAGCCCTCTACGCAAGCGCTCGGCAACCTGTATTCCCGCTTAGCGCTGATTTTCCGCAGTCAGTACGTCCTGACGTTCAACGCGAATGTGCCGCTCGATGGCAGTAGCTACCCCCTGCAACTGAGCGCCAACACCGCCGCAGGCCCGACCAACGTCGCGACTACCGACGTGCGTGCGCCGATTCCGGTGCCGCTTGTCTCCTTGCCGGATGGCACGTTTGCGCAGCCATTAGAACAGCCCTTGACGCTGACGCCGACCATTCGGGCCGATGACCCCATCCAGGCCGTTAACGTGCAGCTCGACGGGGTTGCCGTGCAGACGGGTGCAGATGGCAGCTTCCAGATCACACCCGAAACGCTCTCCCCCGGCTCGCATCAGCTAAACGTCACAGCGCAAGATGCCGATGGGGATAATGGCACGCTCCAGGCCACATTTGAGGTTGCTGCACTGCCAAGCGAAGCTGCGATTATTGGCTTGCCGGGGCCAGGACAACCGCTTACCGAAACGACGACGCTATCACTGGATACCAGCGGTCAAACCCCTGTAACCCGCGCTGTGTATAGCATCCGGGGTGTTGCGCTGGCTGATAGCACACAGCCACCTTTTAACGCGACGCTTGACCCGTTCACGCTGGCTGCTGGTCCCGCCGCGCTGCTGGTCGAGGTGACGAATGCAGCAGGCGTCAGCAGTACATTTCAGCAGCAAATTACCATCGGCGCGATTCCGCCACGTGTGCAACAGGTGACGGGTTTGCCGGATGTCGGCGGCATCGACGCGCCAACCGAAATTTCAGTTCAGGTCAGCAGCCAGGCAGAGACCGAAGTAACGTCCGTCGTCTATGAATTAGAGGGCACGACCAGCGAAGGCGCGATTACGGTTGATCCGCAGCAGTTACAGCCCGGTACGCGCACGGTGAACGTCACGATTACAGATGACAGGGGCGAACAGCGCCAGCAGACGCTGCCGATTGAGATTGCACCCCTGCCGCCGACGATTACGCTTACAGGGCTGGCCAATGAGCAAACCATTACACAGGCCGTCGTCGTGGATGTGCAAGTCGATAGTCAGACGCCAATCGTAGAAGCATCCCTCGCGTTCGACACCAACCAGCCGACCCGTGTGCAAGTCTTAGCCGATGGCTCGTTTCCGCCCGTTACAGTCGATGTTGAAGCGCTTGGTGACGGAATGCACATGCTGACGGTTACGGCACGCAATGCCGCAGGCTTAGAAGCATCACAGGCGGTGGTGTTCATGGTCGAATTGCCGACCCCGACGCCGACGGATACGGCGACCAACACGCCGACGAATACGCCGACAGACACATCAACACCGACCAATACAGCGACCAATACGCCCACCAACACAGCGACCAATTCATCAACGAATACGCCCACCAATACAGCGACAGATACAGCTACGCCCACCAACACAGCGACGGATACCGCCACGCCGACTAATACGGCGACAGATACGGCCACGCCCACCAATACAGCGACGGACACGGCCACGCCCACCAATACAGCGACGGACACGGCCACACCCACCAATACCGCGACAGATACGGCCACACCCACCAATACCGCGACAGATACAGCTACGCCCACCAATACAGCCACCAATACAGCGACAGATACCGCCACG
>DAOTTW010000019.1:0-3567 GCA_034437615.1 Anaerolineae bacterium
TACTCGGTTATGGTCTGTCCCTTGCAGACGTTGCAGTCTCATAGTACACTATGGGCACGGCAACGTAGGGCAACATCTCGGCTCTGCGACCGACGAAATCTTACAATCTAAGTTTTCTACGACTGTAGACCGAAACCCTGCTCTCGAAGCCCCGGTTGCCCAACCAAGAGTCCGAGAGCTTTTCGGTTTAATGGACGTAGTACGCTAAATCAGTAGTCTCAATCATTGCATCGTTAAGCCTCCTTGTATACGCGCTTAAACACTCTCATTTATCATAAAGCATTTTTGGTTGTCGTGCAATATACGGAATTTGCAACCCCCCTACTGTAGCGGTATTCAGGGACTTGATCTTGTGACATGGTAGCATAGCTACAACAATAATGTTTAATTTCGATACACGTCCTGTATTTGTTGCGTTTTAGCGTTGTCGCACATTCCGCACTTTTGCCACAGGGCGTTGGTGGTTTTTAAAGGGTCACGAAAGCTTACAGGCGGCTTAAGTTTTGTTTCAAAGATCAAATCTGGTATCAATATTCACCTTGCGAGCCTATGCCTTGATTATAACGTTATAACTATCTGACCTTCACGGTCTTTTCTGGCCTTTCCTAAATTGCCGCATAGGCAAATGGAAACTGCGGAAAGTGCGTTGTCTTACCATCGTCCAAGATGGTAGAGTTGCTGCTGAGCGTTACATTGCTGGTCAATCTGGCAGCGTGGATCCTGACCAACGTCGGCGGCGTTTATTTGTTAGCGGATGTCATCACTAACGGCTTCAAGCATGATGTTGGCGTCGTTGGCGTGCAGTTGTCTAAGTTCGCCACGTTAGATGAAATGTGTAATTATGGTCGATTCTTCCAAGTTACACCCTACCCTGTCGGCAGTGCAGGGTGGATGTATCAGCTATTGAACAATTTCGCCTATACTGCGTAGGTATTGTTCGCCGCTTCGCACGATGGAAGCCTTGTAGTGTGCCCCTTCCTGCTCGATCTTGACCAAACCCATCTTGGCTAACTCATGGTATTGAGACATATCCTTAGTGCCATGTCTGTCTGTTACAGGTCCGTCGAAGTACAGGCGCTTCAGCACCTGTAGCTGTGCCGGGTTGATCTGTGGCTGGTCGGTTTTTAGTTGTTCACCCGTCAGCGTGTGGTACAAATCGCGAATGTCTTCAAGGATTATTTGCTGCGTCTGCTTATCTGCTGCGTTGTAGACAACCTGTACCTGTGAAGTTTTGGGTTTTAGTTTTCGCCATTGGTCTATGTGCGGTGTGTGCTGTTCGTCGCCTTCCTGTTGTGCTGCTTTGATAGCTCGGCGTAGTTTGGCGACTGATAGCCCTTCGGCGGCTGCTAGTTCAAGCCAACGCCTTTGCTGGTCGGCTTCCATTCCAGCAACAACCTGATGATGAGCAAAGCTGAGATTCTCTATTCGAATAGAGAATTCAACGTTACGCGCTACATAGGTGTAATCATGCACCGTGTCGCGTTTCAAGCCGAGCAGTTGTGCAAAGTCGGCTGTTTCACCATAGCGCACGTTTTCGCCGTGCGCTGCCCAGTCGCCTATCAGCCATTGAATACCGGATTGTAGGCTTGCCAAAACTTGACCCAGTTCACGCCATTGGTTCTCGTATAACCCGTCCAGCGTTTCAACGCCCACACTTGTCAGTTGATAGCCGTAAAATTGCAAAGACCCGTCTGCATTCCGGCGAATAATAGCTTTGCCGGAATGACCAGCTTCACCGCCAATAATCTGTGAGATGCTTTGACCGAGAACATCCGGCACATTGCCGCCATTGTCCATTACATCGTCGTCGAAGCGCTTTTTCGCCATGGCTAAACCACCCGTCCTAGCACAGTGTCAACGAATTCAGATGCTTCCTTAGACGCACGGCTTGCAGGATCATAGACATACACGGGCTGACGCTTTGCAGATGCCTGTTCCCAGATGGCACGCCGCTTAATCGGTTCAAGAACCACGCTATCACCGAAGCGACCTTGCAAGCGGCCCAACGTCTGATGTTGGACCAACTCACGACCATAAAACATAGTCGGCACAATTCCCAGCAGGGTAGCAATGTCGATCCCGTACGGCGTCAGCGCCTGCCGCATTTGCTCAAGATGCCCTAACGAATTTATAATGCCCTGCACGCTCATTCGGGAGCACATGGTTGGCATGATCATATAATCAGCGGCCTGATAAACCGCTGTATGAATGTCGCTCAGGCTCGGCGCTGTGTCGATGATAACAAAGTCGGCCCAACTTGTTAGTTGAGCAAGCCGTTCGGTTAGGTATTGCGTGCGGTTGTTGTGTTGCTGCCAAGCGGATGCAAGCGACAGTTGCGAGGTTTGATGGTTGCTGCCCAGCAGCAGCAGATGGTTATCGTTGCCGCCGTAGTAGTCGCCTGGAACAACTGAGAGAACATCGTTCCAGGAAGCCTCATTAATCACCAGGTCGTGCAGGCCTGAGTATGGTTGCACCCGAAACTGAGAAGTAGCCGACCCTTGTGGGTCAGCGTCCACAAACAACACATTGTAGCCGCGTCGAGCGGCGGCGGACGCCAACAGCATAGACATGGTGGTTTTGCCTATGCCGCCTTTCTCGTTAAGTAAAGCAATGGTTTTCATGATGTTTCGATCCTCATTGATATATGGTCGATTGCAGCACAAAGGATGATACAATCGCCATACATCCTTACGGATGCACGGCTTTTGGTCGGCAAACAGGGCGCTTCAAGCTTACCCGGCTAGGCGTCCTGTTTGTGTCTTATGTGCCTTTGATAGTGTAGCACGATTATGATTCAGTGACAAACATCGGCTATGCCGGGTTGGCTGATGCTGCTATACCGTCGGGCGTCGGCGTAGCGTTTTCAGCGAAGCAGACCGCCTGACGCCCGTCAGGTTTGTATCCCGATACTGATCAGGGATATAGGACCCTGTACGCTTGCCGTGAATGTCGGATGTCATACGGCAAGCGCTCCAGCACGTTGGCATATCCGTATCAGTAAGCAGTCTGCAATATATCGGTAGCTTTCGTCAGCGCGTCGGCTTTGTCATGTGCTGCCTGGATCATTGCTTGCTTGTCCAGCGTGTCGGCCACCTGCACGGCTGCATCGTCGAGCGTGCTGGATACACAATACACCCTGCCGCCATTCCCGGCTCGGTTCGGATAGGCGTGTGTGATGCCCGTCGCACTTGCGCCTACGATTCGCAACTTGGCGACGGGTGTGGCTACTTTACGTTTTGGAAAAACGGGTACTGATTTGAGTGTCGCAGAAATAATGCGAAAAATAGTGTTGAACTCATCAGATTGGATATAAATTGGCGATTATTCACCGGTTTTTCCCCTAAAACTGCCCCAAACCTGACTGCGCTCAAATAGGCAAAACACAAAGTAGCAACACCCAAACGCAACCATGCAATGTAACGGTCAATATCCGTTTGTGGGCCCTCGAGCACCATTGACGCAGGGACTATCTGTGAGAGCATTGCGAGAACAGATGCATGGCAAAAACCTACCCTCTCGTAACGCTCCTATTGAGCAATTCAACAACGAGTGGACACGTTATTGGAA
>DAOTTW010000020.1:0-4944 GCA_034437615.1 Anaerolineae bacterium
GGGGTAGGTATTTTAGATTTGTCGTCGTCTTCGGTAGCGGACGCAGCAAGCCGCGTCCCTACACAGCCGTTTTGGACCGTAGGGACGCCATTCTTGGCGTCCGGGGCGGCGTCAGCCGCCACAAAATACGGTCAAACATCAAATACCTACCCCTGTAAAGGGGTTTGAGGTGAGGGCTGAGTAGTCACGCCATTTGCGACAATGTGCAGCGAGATGCACAAAGCCCACGAGGATGCTACAATACCTGTTCATGTCAATTAACCAACCCGCAGGAGCGAGCCAGCATGGCCACATGGGAATCCTTTGATGCTTTCCTGACCAGCGCCAGTGAGATGAAGAGCGACCAATCACGGCGGCAACTGGTCAATGAATTGATGCATGAGCGCAACGACTGGCCCTGGATTGAGGGCAACCGGGCGACATTTGTGTTTTTCCAGCCAGGCGTCAGCAAGGTGGCAGTCAACCTGGACATCATCGAGGGCGACCCGCCCTTCATCCCCATGACGCGGCTTGAGGGCACCGATTTATGGTATGCGCAGCACGAATTTCTGCTGGATGATCTGCTGGATTATCTGATTGTGGTCGATGACCCCATGACGCCCCTGCGCAGCGATGTCAACCTGTTACAGCGCATTCAAAAGCACTGGCAGATGGACCCGCTCAACTCGCATCGTCTGCGCTCTGCTCAGATGGAAACGTCTGTACTAAAAATGCCAGGAGCGCGCCCCTTCCCGAATTGGGAGGCCATGCCCGCTGTGCCGGATGGCTTGGTGACAGAGCAGACATTTAGCAGCGAGGTCATGGGCTTTAGCAACCGGCGGCTGTGGGTGTATACGCCGCCGGATTATGACCGCCAAAGCGCAACCCCGTATCCATTGCTGATCTTGTTTGATGGGCAGTGGATGGTCGGTCCGTTACAGGTGCCGTACATCGCGGATGCGCTGATTAAACACAGGCGCTTGCAGCCGCCTGTGGTGGCCATGCTGGAAAGCGGCAGCCAGAACGAGCGCATCAAAGACTTTATCAGCAGCAGCGATATTTATGATGCGCTCATGAACGAATTAATCCCCTTTGTGCAGGGGGAATACCGTGTTGCTGAGGGTAACTTCGGCGTTGGCGGCGTCGGCGAGGGCGCGATTGCGGCGGCTTATGTGGCCTTGCAAAACCCGTCAGCCTTTACAAAATTGATGATGCTCTCGCCGCCACTCGGACGCAGCAAGGCGCAAGGGCGCTTGCTTGAATACGCGGACCGCTTCGATAACGCCGACGACGTGCCCAACCGCATCTTTCAATCGGTCGGGCGCTATGAGATCAACACGCGCTTCTATAAGCCCGGTTTGGCGCTGGCTGGCATCCTACAGCGCCGACAAGCTAACAAGGGCGATACCAACCATAAATTTGTGGAATTAGGCAGCGGGCATGGGCTGGTGGCGTTTCGCAGCGTCTTGCCGGAGGCACTCGCGCATATCTTCCCCGGCGAGGCGTTCGGCGTGGGATAGGCGTGCATACGGGATGTGCGTCGTATCGTTTGCCTGATGTGGATTGACAGAATGACACATCAGGCGTCACGACACGTTTGCAAGAAAAACATGCCTGAGTCGTTACGTAAATTATTTGCGAAATAAATTGCCCAGGCCCGTTGTGAAGCGCGATACAGGCGTTTGCCGGATGTAGCCGTGCTCTTGATACCACTGGTACGTATCGCTGACGCTCTGACGCATACTGACCTGTGGCGCGATGAGTTCACGTTGCGCTTTTGAGCCGTCAAAATGCACCTGCTGACCGCCTAGCCGCACCTGATTGGCGTCAATCGGCACCGAGACGCCTGCTTTGCGCAGGCGATCCACCACTGAGGCAATCGCAGGCAAGGCCGCATTCGGCACCCGTACCAACGGACGAGGCACGTCCAACACGTCAGCGATCAAATCAAACCATGCGCGATAGCTGTAATTGGCGCTGTTCAGGATGTAGCGTTCACCTGTGCGGCCCTGCTCTGCTGCGGCGATGTGCATCGCGGCCACGTCGCGCACGTCAATCACGGCGATGCCGCCGCCTGTAATCGGCGTGAGCCAAGTGCGCAGCTTAGTTTCAATTACGAAGCTGCCGCTAATCAGATTCAGGTCACCGGGGCCGATGACAACGGTGGGGTTAACGATCACGACATCCAACCCGCCCGCTATGGCCTCTGCGACGACTGCTTCAGCCTGCACTTTGCTATAGCCATACGGGAACTGTTCCGGCGGCAGGTTGAACGGGATGCTTTCGTCGGCTGGCGCGTCGCTATTCTGCGGCAGGCCGATGGCGGCGGCGCTGCTGGTAAACACCACACGCTTGACGTTGGCTGCGCGTGCGGCCTGCAAGACGTAGCGCGTGCCCTCTACGTTGACGTGCATCATGCGCTGCCTGTCGCTGCGCCAGTAATCCGCGACGGCGGCCACATGAAACACCCAATCACAACCCGCGCACGCTGGCTGCAAGGCTGCTAAATCCGTCACATCACCGATGGCCGTTTCATATTGATTTTGTAGCCCCTGCAAGGCGTCCAGCTTAGAGGTGGTGCGATGCAACACGCGCACCTCATGCCCTGCATCCAGCAGCGCCCGCACCAGATGCGACCCGACAAACCCTGTGCCCCCTGTCACCAATGCTCGCATAGCTCAGCGCACCACGTCGCGCAGGGCGTCGAGTTGTTCAAGGTATTCCTGGTATTCTTCCTGGATGTCCTCGATCATACGTTGCAGGTAATCATAGCCTTTGCTTTGCGCTATTTTCGCCTCTAAATTCATGGTCATCATATGGCTATATCTCAATTCGTCACGTTCGCGTCGTAAATCCACGAGCCTGTCTTGCAGTTCTTCGTGGTGCTTTTGTAGGTGGCGCAGCGTCATCATCGCCAGCGCATACTCTGACGACACCTGCTGCTGTAGCTGCGGATGGCTTGGGGCTGCGGTTGCAACCGCGTCGGGTGACGCATCTTGTAACGTCATGAGCGTATCAATGTCATTGTCGGAGTAAGCGCGGTTAATCAGCGCCATAATCGCATTGCGGTGGTTGCGGTCGTCCTGGTCGGCTGCTAAATCCGGGTGATAGAGGCGCGCTAATTGCCGATAGAGGGCTTTAATATCCGCTCCGGTCGCTTTGGCCGCAGATGGCAATTCCTCTGGCAGTGTGGCAGCATCATCGTCACGATTACGCGCCGCCCGCAAGTGCTCTGCACGGGCCTGACGCTCGCCACGCAGCAGCGATTCCAAATCCTCGTCAGACCCCATTTGCTGCTTCAGGTAGAGCGCCTGCAAGCGCTCAACGGCCTTCTTCACCGCGTCGAGTTGATCGGCGAGTGGCTTTACGATGCGGTTGTAGCGCTGCTCAAATGCGTCCAGCGTTTGGCGTATTTCGGCGCATTCATGCTCTAATTCGGCGTATAAGGTCTCATGGGCGCGTATTTGCGCCTGCAAGTGCTGTGTCTCTTCGTAGAGGTCCTCTAACTTCATGATTAGGGCGCTCGATACCGCTCGTCAATGGCCTACAGTGGTTTAACAATGCGTCTAAGATACTCGTGACAGTTGTCACAATGATTGCCGCGATATTTGACATATAATAATAAATATTGGGTTTTGGTTGCGTCGGGTATCCTAGCAATCCGTTATAGGTTGCGTTAGTCGAAAGCGAAACCTGCATGTCGGTAGCGAAATTATAATCGTAAAAGGACGTTGCACACAAGCAAGAGCTTCGCCTGAAAGCCTACGACACGCCCACAACTTGTTAGCAAAGGATTTTGAACATGCTCAGTCTGCACAAATTAGAGATTTTTGTGGCTGTCGTACAGGAAGGCAGCTTCAGCGCCGCCGCAGGTCGCTTCTATATGACCCAACCGGCGGTGAGCCAGCACATACAGGATTTAGAGGCCGGATTGGGTACGTCCCTGTTTAAGCGGGGTCGGCGTGGTGTCACATTGACGGCAGCAGGCGAAGCGCTCTATACGTATACGCAACGGATTCTGAAGCTGGTCGCAGAAGCGGAGGCCGCTGTCACCAACGTCGAGAAGCTCAATAGCGGCCAACTGGCCATCGGCGCGACACCTGGCGTCAGCGTGTATATGCTGCCGGAGTGGGTCGGCACGTTCAGGGGGCGCTACCCGAAGCTGGCTGTGTCGCTACACACGGACATCACAACGGGCATTGCTGCGGATGTGCTGGGGCATCGGCTGGATATTGGTTTTGTGGAGGGCGAACTCGATGAGATCAAGCGGCGCGGCCTGGGTCGGCATGTGATGAACGAGATTCAGCTTTTTGTGGTTGTGGGTGAAGGGCATGATTGGTGTCAGCTTGAGCAGGTCAGCATTCAGATGCTAGATGACCAGCCTTTCATTACGCGCCAACAGGGAAGCCGTACCCGTGTGTGGATTGATGGTGTGCTGAACAAGTACAATGTCAAGCCGCGTATCGTCGGCGAATTCGACAACCCGGAATCCATCAAGCAGGCTGTGCTATCGAATATGGGCGCGACCATCCTACCGGAATATGCCATCCGTCATGAGCAAGAGCAGGATCGTTTGCGCGGTTTGCCCGTGCAGGATGTGCCATTGACGCGCAGTTTAAAGCTGGTGTGGGATATTGACGCGCCGTTTACGCCCGTCACGCGGGCCTTCTTGCGTCAGCTTAGCCAGATGTATCCGAGTTTGCAAGAGATATTGTAGTAGAGGGTTGTATCGTAACGACTGCCTGGTAACTGCTCAGGCCAGTCTGTGTGTGCCGCCACTGGCTAAAGCCAGCGGCTTCCGCAGGGCCAACCCCCCTGAAGGGGGCTTCTCAGGGGTAGGTATTTGATGTTTGACCGTATTTTATGGCGGTTTGCACCGCCCCGGACACCCCATTGGGTGTCCCTACGGTTCACAGCGGTTTGTAGGGACGTGCAATGGCACGTCCGCCGAAATACCTACCCCTG
>DAOTTW010000021.1:0-3287 GCA_034437615.1 Anaerolineae bacterium
CTGGTTCGCATGTAGATCGCCCAGCCTTGTGCTGGTGGTAGCTGTTTGCGTTTTTGACGTGCCATGAGGAATACCTGTAACCTGTATGCCGATAATCACATTTAACGTACAACAGATTGCTGTTCCTGTGTTTTCGGTGGCGGATTGAGTTTCTGCTTCGTTTTGTCCACAGACTTCGTCAGGATTTCGGCAGCGAGAATAATTCGGATCAACTGCGATTGCTGCGGATGACTTTTCTCAGCCATCACGCACCTCGGACAGTGCGCGACGCAACCAGGCACGCAGATCGCCACCTTGCTTATGAAAAGCAATGATCGTGTAACCAATTGGTAGCAGTACAGGTTCGGCATAGCCGTAGGTGGCTTTCTTTCGGGCAGGGACTGGCTTCAGCAAGCGATGTCCATCGAGGGCCTGTGCCAGTTGAGGTTGCCGACCTTCCAGGTGGCACACTGGAGCGACCAGATCACCACAAAGCTGCTGCACGAGCAACGCTTCTAGCTCATCGTTGCAAAGCAAGACTGGTACATCAGGCCAAACGGCCTCGTGGTTGTAGATAGCCGACAGGTCGCCGCCAGAGACTTCAGCGAAGTGGTTGACGGTATCCCGGCGTAGCACGCGCCACGCTTGCAGTTCACCATCCAGTAGCCAGGGGATGCTCAAGCCTGACGGAATGTGCAGCGGGCCGACGATGTGATGTTCGTGGCGTTCGCCTGGGATGAAACCCAGCCGTGCAGCAACGATTGTTGCATCATCCAGCCCGATCTGCGTCAGGGGTGGTCCCAGATCAGCGCGTGTGATTTCGAGCAGGTTTTCTTTGATGGGAAGCATTTGTGCAATTGTAGTCATCTTTTAGTACTCTCGTTTTAAGACTCATGTTCTCATGATAGCAAGGAAATACGTATTTGGAGCTGCAATTTTCGCCAACTTCTGTCAAGAATTTCGTTCCTGTGTCAGAGACGGAAAGCCAACCTGGCTATAGCGAACTTATATCCTAAAGAAGGCAGCAATAGTGATATTGATGGTCTATAATCAAAGTTGTTAGATTTAATTGTCGAAACACTTGTTACAGTCAGGAAACGCTGCCTATGAGCGTAGAGATCGTTGTGATTACAACCAATCCGTTGTTGCTACGCGAGTTGCAAGGCGAGGTGATAACGGCTACTGTCCGCCATCCAATTGTGCTGCTGGCTACCGTCGCTGAGCTGAAAGCAAGGCTCAGCACGCATCGTCCTGCCCTGGTGTTGGTCGATGCCAGGACAATGGTGAGTGGTGCGGCATCCGAAACCTTGCACGAGGTCCTTCAGCAGTGGCCAAAGCTCAAGGTCTTGATGCTGAAGCATTCCCTCGTCGCAAGCTATATCCACGTCCTGTCGGCTGTGAGCATAGACCATGCACTGCCTGCAAGCCATACCAGTGGGAGCAAAAAGCTAGCAACGGCGATTGATGAAGCTGACCTCGCGCAATATGTGCTCAAGCTGCTGGCAGAAAAGCGCATCGCAGACCGGAAATACTTGCTGGATAAGGACGTACCTACATCTGCTGCGCTTGCTGGCACGGGGGAAAACTATCCGTCAAGCAGCACGCGCCCTGGAGACGCATGAGCGCACGATTTATCGGCTACGGGGGCGCTTACGAGACATATTCGGCGTCGAGACAGATGCCGCACTGGTCAAGGAGGCGGATGGGTTGGGTCTGCTGGACGAATAGCGGCGTTCGCTTGATGTTCCGCTGAACGCCCGTTTTGACACAACTTGTCAGCCTGAGAATGACATGAGTGTGCTAGACTGAATCGCATGTCGCCCGTAAGCAGAAGTGGAGTGTGTCATGTCGCGCCGACATGTGACAGAAGCGCATAAACCCCAGATGTACGCCAGTCTGCGGGATATTATCAGCGTCCGTGAAGCTGCACAGCGTTATTGCTACCATCCGCGCACAGTACGACAGTGGTGTGATGAGGGCTTTGTCGCTGCTCGCAAGGATGCTCTGGGGCGCTGGTGGATATCAGCGTCTTCTGTTCAGACATTCCTGCGAGAGTCAAACATCGAAAGACATACAACAGATGAATGATAGGTTACGGTGGATGTTCGCCAACCGCTACCCAAATTTGACGGGCATCTACCAGTCGATCACGATTCATCTTCAAGCGTGCAACGGTGGCGCGTCCAATTGGCGTTAGCCCTCGTAACATCGTCCCATTCCCAATCCACATAAAATGCTCGGCCCAAACCTGCAAACGGGGATTGAACAATGGCATCACACCGCCTGTTTCTGGATCAGCAGCGCTCGTCGCCAGCGCTTTGCTCATGTTGCAGGTGGGACAGGATAGACACAAATTATCTGGGTCGTTGCCGCCTTTGGGGTCAATGTGTTCAACGTGCATGGCCTGACCAATGATGCGCTGTGCAGTCTGGCAATATTCACAGATGTAGTCAGCCCGTTCATGCACCAGCCGAACGGTTGCGGCCCAACTCAGCTTACTCATCGAGGGGTTTGATGTCTTCTTTGGTTACCTTGTAGCCACGCTCCATCAACACCTTGACGGCATGAGCCTTTCGCAGCATGAGCTGATCTCCCAGTTCAACTAAGCGACCCAACTCTGCATACTCGTCATCGCTAACCGTGCTGAAGTTGTTCTTATCCATCAGTACTTGCATCCGGGTCTGGCGAGCAGGTGCCATTTGCTCGCGTGCAATCGTCCACAGTGCTTCATCCGATAAATGGACAAGCGCACGCAGTTCGGCTTGTTCATCGGCTGGTAACTTGGTGAAGTGTGACGAGAAAGCCTGCGTTAACTGCTCCTCAATCACACGCTCCACCGACTGTGCTGTCTCGGTGGCAATTTCTTGCGCACGAGCATAAACCGCTTCTGAAATCTGAATGGTGCGTTCTGTCATCTTCCGCGCCTCGTTTCAAACAACATTAGAATTATACACGTGTCCTGAAAACAATTCCGCCTGTCGGCGTGACACTTTTCGTCTAATCGTGGATGATGAAGTCAACCAAGCATACTTGCATCCATGCATGAGGAATCGAAAGGCAAAACCTGCATCCATGTACTTCGAAATGAATGAAGGAAGCCATCATCACGGGCGCGGTTCAGTCGCGCAAAGACCCCAACATCGTCTATCTGGATTTGCACGACGAGAGTGGGAGCTACAACGTGTCCACACAGGGCGTCGCCATGAGCCGCATTCACGGCATCCTGCGTCGGCCCATCACGGTCAGCGGGGTGATGGGTGGCAGCATCTTCAACCGCAACCAGATATTGCGCATCACCAACTTGGATG
>DAOTTW010000022.1:0-30444 GCA_034437615.1 Anaerolineae bacterium
CTTCGGTGTGGCCGACGCTGCACGCATTCAGATTGTAGAGCAGCATCGGGCCGATATTCGGCAGCGCTTGGCCGATTTCCAGGGCACGCAGCGCGAATTGTGCTTGTTCGGCCTGTGTGACGTAGGTCAAATACGCTTGAAATGGCAAAAGCGGCTCAGATAGCACTGTGCCCTGATCGCTGCCCCAACCGAAGCGCGTCACCCAGATGGGCACATCGGCTGCATCGGCCACCTGTAAAATTTCGCGATAGTCGCTTAGTGTATCCAGGAAGAAGAAGCGCGTGCTTTGATATTGGGATTGCACGCCGATGTCTTGCTGTGGGGCGCGTAAATCCGGTGGATTGCCGAAGCCTGCCGGATGTGCACCAATGCCATCGCTGACCTGTAGCACGCCCTGCTGCAAGAGCGCCCGCAAAAATTCACGATCATCAATGGCGTTCACACGGTCATTGAAGCCTGTCGGCGCGAGGCCGCCTGTAATCACCTGTGCGGCGGGGTCGGCGTCCTTGATGGCATCATAGGCGATACGTAACAGGTCGATATACATGGTATCGGACATGCGGCGTGCATCATCGCTGGTCGATAGTGCATCCAGCCAATTGCGGCGTAAATTAGGCTGCATCCAGATTTCATAAGCCGCGACCTCACCGCCATAGCGTGCTGCGACGGCTCCGGCGAAATCACCGAATAGGCTCAGATCGTCCGGTGGGCCATACTCACGCGGATGGTTGCGCACATAGGTCGTCGCGCTAGGCCGCGCCCAATTCGGTGCGCCGGTCAGCGTCAGTAGCACATCAAAGCCTGCGATTCTGAAGGATTGCAGCGCGTTATCAATCAGGGTGAACTCACGCTGGCCCTGTATCGGCTCGATGTCGCGCCAATCCACCGTGAGTTTCAGCCAATCGACGCCTAATTGCTGTGCTTGCCGTGTGATGCTGCCAATGTCGCTGTCGGCATCCACAAAGACCACGAGACCGGCTTCGGGCAAGGCTGCGCTTGGTGTGGGCAATGTCTCGGTTGCGGCTTCCGCGCCAATCGTAGGCGTGGGGGCTGCAAGGCTGCTTGATGGCGTGGGCTGCGCCGTTACGTTGGCTGGCGGGATGGCTGTCACATCACGGGCTGATGGGGGTGGGATGCGCAGAATTTGCCCGTTGAACACAAAGTTGATATTGGCGATGTCGTTGTAATCGGCCAGTTCGCGTGTGGTCAGGCCGAAGCGTACTGCAATGGTTGAGAGCGTATCACCACCGCGCACGATGTAGCGCTGTGGGGTGGTGGTTGGTTGCGATTGTGCCAGTGCAACGCCGATAGCAGAGATGCAGCAAAGCGAGACAATCGCCAATATGAGGATGTGACGCAAGTGTGTGACGCGCAGCATAACCTTTTCCCACTGTGGTAGCCGATAACCTGATGTAAACATAGTAACCCAGCGCAAACAATCATGCCAACTGTGGCCTGTCTGCTGCCACTGTTGCAGCTATAATACCCCTGAAATCGTGACAGTGGGGTAAAGCCTATGCAATTTAATCGGGCGCAACTAATCGGCATCACATCAACCATCGTCGGCTTTATTATCGTGGGGGTGGCTGGGGTAACGCTTGCCACACAGGTGACGCGTCCCGGTGCGGATGTCGGCGGCGTGCTGTTGCAGGCGTTGATTGCATTTCTGTTTGCTGCGCCTTTCATCGGCTACGGCATCTTTTCTTATGTGTTGAACAGCGAAAGCGACGACGACACAGCGACGGACTCCGACGTGAACCTGCAACTGCGCATTGTGGATTTTGTGCGTAACAAGGGCATGGCGACCTTTGATGAGGTGGCGCAGGAACTCGAACTGGACGAGGCAACCGTGCGTGATCTGGTGGCGGATTTGCTGCGTTTGCGCATTTTCGGGGGTGTTGTAGACTGGAACGATGGCGTGTTATACGCGAAAAATGCGACGCAACTAGCCGATGGTACGCCGAACAACGACCCCATCACGTAAGCACCAAGCATTTGGGGGGCTGAGCGCCAGCACACACATGGTACGATAAGCGTATCTGTTGAGCGATCCAGACCGATTATGGAGCAAGGAGCAGCATCTGATGTCATCTGAACTGTATCACGAAATTGTCTCGCAGCGTGGCTCGTTTGAGAAGCTCGTGGCGCGTATTCCGGGCTTTAAGGGCTATCATGAGAAGAACGCCCGCCGTGAAGCCGATGAGCTGCTACGGCGGCACCTGGCCAGCGAACTGCAAAACCTGGTAGACCGCTTCGGCAAGGTCGAAAGGCGCATACTTGATAATGGCGGCCTGAGCCATATGAGCCGCACACGTGAGGTCAAGACGAAGCTGCAATCCTATGTGGACCGCGTGAAATCCGAAATGCCGGGGTATTCTGGTATGTGGGCGACGCTCAAGGTTGATGAAGACGCGCTAGACCGCCTGTATGCCTTCGATGAAGCCCAATTCCGCTACAAGTTCAAGCTGGATACCGAGATCATGAAGCTAGAGGACAGCGTTAAGGGCGACGAGGATTTCAGCGACGCCATTGATGCGGTGAATGATGCCGCAGAAGAAGCCATTCAAGCGTTTAAGCTGCGTGAAGACGCGATCTTGCGTCTGAACGACACACTGTAATAGCTCGATACTCAGTTCACCACACAAAGCGAGGTCTTATGCGTATTATTGATGTGATCGACCATAAGAATGTGATGCCGGACGAATTTACGCATCGCGAGCCGCCCGAAGGTAGCGGTGATTTTCGGCTTGGCTCACAGTTGATCGTCAGCGAAAGTCAGGTTGCGGTGTTTGTGCGCAGTGGCAAGGCACTGGACGCGCTAAATGCAGGGCGGCATACGCTGTCGATTGCCAATATTCCGATTTTGGCGGATGTGCTGAACCTGTTTACGAGTGGCCGCACACCTTTCACAGCCGAATTGTACTTCATTAATTTGCGCGATATGCCGCAGGTGCAGTGGGGTACGGATCGCCCGATCCCGCTAGAGACGCCTGGGGTGGGCACTGGGGCGGCTCTACTGCGCACCAACGGTACCATGAGCATTGTGATCTCTGATCCGAAGCGCTTCCTGATGAAATTCGGTGTGAATCGACCACAGATGCGCCTCGCAGACCTGAAGCAGACCATACAGACGAAACTGCTCGGTGACCTGACGGTGCTGCTGATGGAATCCGGCGTGAAGAGCATTTTTGATGCCAACCGACTGCTTAGCGACCTGGAAGGCGGCACGTTCGTCAAGCTCAGCCAGCAATTTGAGGATGAATTCGGCCTGCGCCTGAATTCGTTTGATGCCAAGCCGTTTGACGCCAAGCCTGCTTCGCCGGATGAACTGATGAACTACGTCAGCCTGGAGACGTATGAGCGTCTGCGCCGCCTGGACATCGCAGAGACGGCAGCCGGTAACCCCGGCGTCGGTGGTGCGGCGGCAGGGGCTGGCCTGGGCTTCGGCGTTGGGCAGCAGATTGCAGGCACGATGGACCCCAATCTTGCGCAGCAGCAGCAACAACAGCAGATGATGCAGCAGATGATGATGCAGCAGATGATGAAGATGATGCAGGGGCAAGAGCAGCCGCAGCAGCAAGCGCCACAGCAGCAAGCCGCGCCTGCAAGCTCTGGCCCTGCGACCACACGCGAAGAGATTCAAGCGGCGATAGATCAATTGGATATGCGCCTGATGAACGGTGAAATCTCGGAGTCGATCTATAACCGTCTGATGGAGAAATGGCAGAACCGCCTAGATGCGTTGGACTAGGGGGCTGTTTATGGGCGGATTGCGGTCCGCCCCTGTAACGTGCTGTGTGTTATTTCCAGGCGATTTGCAGTTCGCCGTTTTCGACGCGGGTTTCATACCAGGGCACATCCACCATCGCAGGCGGATTCTGTACCTTGCCATTGCGGATGTCAAAGCGTGAACCGTGCCGCGAACAGGCGATTTCAAAGCCCTCTAGCGGCATCTCGTTGCCCTGCTCATCCTCTGTCAGCGTACCCTCGTCGTGTGGGCACAGGTCCTCGATGGCATAGTAGCGGTCGCTGACGTTAAAGACTGCGACCCACTTGCCGTTTATGTCAAATACTTCGCGCTGCCCCTCACCGATTTCGTCGGCTGGGCAAAGCGTAACCCACTGTGCTGTTTTTTCTGCCATGCTTGTTTTACCTCGCATCAAGCTATTGTGCAGGTCGATCATGATCGAACCCTACTTAATCTTGGTTGTCATCTTCACTTAATCTTGGTCGTCATCTTCGATGTTTTCCCATTGTTGCACGCCATATGCGCCAGTAATCAGCGTTTTCAACGGCAGCAGGGCGCATTTTACTCGGTTGATGGTGAGCGGGATACCGATCATATCCAACACTTCTTGTTTATTTATCTGACGCGCTTCGTCCAGTGTCTTGCCGATCAGTTCTTCGCCCAGCATTGACGCTGATGCCTGGCTGATGGCGCAGCCATCGCCTTCCCAGCCCACCTCACGAATAACGCTGTTTCTGTCAATGCGCAGCGTCAGGTGCAGATGGTCGCCACAGAGGGGGTTATCGGCGCTGTGGTCGAAGTCGTTGGGGTCCAGCAGCCCCCAGTTGCGGCGGTTTTTCGCGTGGTCCAGGATGATTTCGCGGTAGAAATCCATGCTGTTTATGCCTCTCTATAGCGTTTTATGGATAAACGAAAACAAACTTGTGTGATTGTAGGTGCTGAGCGTGCTAGGCCCAGCGTGCAATACATTGCGCCCCTACGAATCCGTTTTCAGATTTCCATTAGATTGCAAACGTCTTTTGCGCTTCACGTAAGCCCTGTGCTAGCGCGTCGATTTCTGCCAGGGTGTTATAGATGTAGAAGCTAGCGCGGGCAGTCGCCGGAACGCCCATATGATCGTGTAGCGGCATCGCACAATGATGGCCAGCACGTACAGCGATACCTTGCATATCCAGCAATTGCGCCACATCATGCGCGTGGATGCCAGCCACCGTGAAAGCTGCTACTGCGCCTTTCTGCGTGGGGTCCTCTGGTCCGTAGACCGTTACACCGGGCACCTCTACGAGTTGTTCCAGGGCGTAGGTCGTCAGCAGCGTCTCATAGCGGTGCACGTTTTCCATGCCGAGGCTGTTCAGATAATCCACCGCATAACCTAGCCCGATAGCTTCCGCGATGCTTGGGGTGCCTGCCTCAAATTTATAGGGCAGTTCGTTCCAGGTGCTGCCATCCAGCGTCACGCGGGAAATCATATCGCCGCCGCCCATCCAGGGGGGCATGGCTTCCAGCAGGTCGCGCTTGCCATACAGGATGCCGATACCTGTTGGGCCGAGCATCTTATGGCCGCTAAACGCCACAAAATCGGCATCAAGCGCCTGCACATCCAGCGGCAGGTGTGGCACGCTCTGCGCAGCATCTAACAGGATCAGCGCACCGTTTTCGTGGGCAAGGCGGCGCATTTCATCAACCGGATTCAGGGTACCGAGCACGTTTGATGAATGCACGACGGTCACCATTTTGACGTTATGCTCTTGCAATAAGCGCTTGTAGGCGTCCATATCCAGCGTGCCATCGGGCAGCACAGGAATGTACTGGATGCTGAAGCCCTTTTCGGCGGCCAAAATCTGCCAGGGCACGATGTTTGCATGGTGCTCCATGCCCGTTGAGATCACGACATCGCCTGCGCCCAGGTTAGTACGGCCCCAGGTCTGCACGACCAGGTTAATGCTTTCGGTGGTGCCGCGTGTGAAAATCACTTCGCGCTTATTGCTGGCGTTGATGAAGCGCTTGACCTTCTTGCGGGATGCTTCATAGGCTTCGGTGGCGGCTTCGCTCAGCTTGTGGATGCCGCGATGCACGTTGGCGTGTGTTTGCTGGTAGTAGGTCTGCATCCCGTCGATCACTTGGCGCGGCTTCTGGCTGGATGCGGCGTTATCCAGGTAGATTAGCGGAGTGCCCGCGTGGTGTTCCTGCGCTAGTATGGGAAAATCGTCGCGGATGGCGTGGACATCAAACGTTATATTCTGCCGTTGGTTGGTCATGCGCGTTGCCTCGGTCAATAAGTAATTGTCTTGTTTGTCTTTTTAAAATGGTGTTTTTCGTTGGCTGTTTTTATGGTGGCTGACACTGCCCCGGACACCAAGAATGATGTCCCTACAGTTTACAACGGTCATGTAGGGACGCACCTCGGTGCGTCCAACAAAACCGAAGGGCGAGCCAGGCTATCAAGGTGAACGGTTACTGTCCGCTGCGACTACGATAGGATTTTCGCCTCGATTTCGGCTTGCAGGCGTTCGCGCACGCGCTCGAACGGGATGCGTTGCAAGAGTTCGTCGAAGAAGCCATCAATCACCATAAGCTGCGCCTGATTTTCAGAGATGCCTCGGCTCATCAGGTAGAAAATCGGCTCGGCTTCCAGCGTGCCGAAGGTTGCTGCATGGGAGCAGGCCACATCGTCAGCTTCGATTTCCAGGCCAGGAATGCTATCCATGCGTGCTTCATCGCTCAGGAACAGGTTACGGCAGACCTGATAACCGTCGATCTTCTGCATTTGCGGCAACGATTTAATCATGCCCTGCCAGAGCGTGCGGGCGTTGTCCTTCGCTGCACCCTTGAACAGCAAGTCCGATGTGCTCAGTGGCGCGTTGTGGTTCTGCTGCGTATCCAGATCATAGAACTGGTTTTTATCCGCGAAGAAGAAACCAGAGACGCGGGCGTTTGCGCCTTGCCCAACGATGTCCACCTCGATGAAATCCTTCGCAAAGCGCGCGCCCATCGTGCCAATCATCCAGTCGAGGTTTGCATCACGCCCGACGACAGCACGCTTGTGGGCAAATTCGTAGGTGTTGCGGTTCCAATCTTGCAGGGAGACGTAGCGCAGGCGTGCGGCATCCTCTGCGATCAGTTCTGTTACACCGATGAACGCGGATTGTGTTTCGGCTTCAGCAGATGCGTATTCGGTCTGCATGGCGAGTTCGGCGTTTTCGCCCAGATGCACCAGCATATGCCCCATACTTGTGCCCGCTTGCGTGTTGTAGATGACGACATGCAGCGGCTTTTCGATGCTCTTGTTACGCGGCACATGCACGAACGCGCCGTAACCCCACAAAGCAGCGTGCAGCGCAGCAAACTTGCCTGTATCGGGCTTGACGGCTTTCGTCATCAGGTGTTCGCGGACGATGGCCTCATGTTCGCTGGCTGCGCTGCGCAAATCGCTGAAGATGACGCCTTGTTGTTTCAGTTCGTCGTCCAATTCATGATGCACGAGCTTGCCATCTACGAAGACCATCAGGCCGCCCTGTTCACCGACCAGCGGCTCCTTGTTGCGTTCGGGCACAGCATCTATGCTGGCACCGTCGGCGCTGATGCGGCTATCAACTTCGTCCCAGCGAATATGGCGATAATCGGTGCGTCGCCATTCTTCCTCGCGGTGGGGCATGGGCAGCTCTTCGTAGGTTTCCCAGGCTTGCAGGCGCATGTCTGCCAGCCATTGCGGTTCGTCGTTGTCCTTGATGAGCGCTTCGACATCGGCGCGGGTGTAACGCGGTGCGCTGGGCGTGGATGAGCGCCGTCTGCGGACTGCGACCATGTGCGGTCTCCTTTTTTTGCTTACATGTGTAAATGAAATAGCGGACGCGCAGAAGCGCGTCCCTACGTTAGATTATCGGAAAGCATGTGATTGTCGGGACGCCATTCATGGCGTCCGATTGAGTCTAATTGTGGTTATTTAACCGATGGAGCCTTCAAGCTGGATTTGGATCAGGCGGTTCAGTTCTAGCGCATATTCCATCGGCAGTTCTTTCACCAGCGGCTCCAGGAAGCCGTTGACGATCATGGCGTTGGCTTCGGCTTCGCTAAGGCCGCGACTCATCAGGTAAAAGAGCTGGTCCTCACCGACTTTGCTGACCGATGCCTCGTGGCCCATCGTCACGTTGCGGGCGTCAATCTCAATCGTCGGGTAGGTATCCGAGCGGCTGGTGTCGTCCAGTAACAGCGCGTCACAAACGACGTTGCTCTTGCTGTTTGTGGCTTGTTCGTCGATCTTCAGTAGGCCGCGATAGCTGGCACGCCCGCTATCCTTGCTGATGGACTTGCTGATGATCTGGCTGGTGGTGTTTGGGGCCAGATGCGTGATCTTCGCGCCTGCGTCCTGATGCTGGCCTTCGCCTGCAAACGCGATGGAGAGCACCTCGCCGTGTGCGCCTTCTCCCACCAGGATGACCGCCGGATACTTCATCGTCAGGCGGCTACCCAGGTTGCCATCGACCCATTCCATTGTGGCGTTCTTGTGTGCAACGGCACGCTTGGTTACCAGATTGTAGACGTTGTTCGACCAGTTCTGGATGGTCGTATAGCGGCAGCGTCCGCCTTCCTTCACTATAATTTCCACAACGGCGCTGTGCAGGCTGTCCGTTGAGTAAATCGGGGCAGTGCAGCCTTCGACGTAGTGCACATAAGCGCCTTCGTCAACGATAATCAGCGTGCGCTCGAATTGGCCCATGTTCTGTGTGTTGATGCGGAAGTACGCCTGTAGCGGCATTTCGACCTCAACACCTGGCGGCACGTAGATGAACGATCCACCAGACCAAACGGCTGTATTCAGCGCGGCGAACTTGTTATCGTGCGATGGGATGATCTTGCCGAAGTATTCTCTGACGAGTTCGGGGTATTCGCGCAGGGCGCTATCCATATCCAGGAAGATCACACCTTTAGCTTGCAGGTCTTCGCGGATTTTGTGATAGACGGATTCGCTGTCATACTGTGCCGAAACGCCTTGCAGGAATTTCTGCTCCGCTTCCGGGATGCCGAGCTTGTCGAACGTGTCCTTGATCTCCGGCGGCACGTCGTCCCAATCCCGCTCGGACCTATCGGACGCTTTCATGTAGTAATAGATGTCGTCGTAGTCGATCTGGCCCAGGTTGCCGCCCCAATTGGGTGTCGGCTTGCTCAGGAAGATTTCGTAGGCTTCGAGACGCACCTGTGTCATCCATTCCGGCTCGCCCTTCATCTCGCTGATTTGGCGCACGATGTCGGCGTTCAGCCCCTTCTGGCTTTTGTAGGTGTAGCTCACGTCGTCGTCATGGAAGCCGTAGGAATCCGCATACGATCCACGCACTTCCTTGAGTGACTGCTCTTGTTCGGTGAGTTGCTTCTGGCTCTGAACCATATCTACCATGTTATTACCTCTATATATGCTTGTGTATATGCTTGCTTACGGGTTTTAGTTTTCCTGGGCTGTTACTGTGGGGATGCCGTGCTTCTCACGTACCCAATCGTAGCCGTTTTCTTCTAATTGGAGCGCCAGTTCAGGGCCGCCACTCTCGACGAGTCTGCCGTTGAACATGACGTGAACGTATTCCGGCTTGATGTAATTCAGGATGCGCTGATAGTGGGTGATGACCAGGGCACCCAGTCCAGGGCCAGTTAGCTTGTTCACGCCTTCGGCAACGATGCGCAGCGCGTCAATATCCAGGCCGGAGTCGGTTTCATCGAGGACGGCGATTTTCGGTTCCAGCACAGCCATTTGCAGCACTTCGGCACGCTTCTTCTCGCCACCGCTGAAGCCTTCGTTCAGGTAACGGCCAGCAAAGCTATGGTCGATGCCGAGTTCATCCATTTTACCGCGCATCAGGCGCATGAATTGCGGAATCGGGATGCCTTTGTCTTCCGGGTCATCTTGCTTGCGGCGGGAGTTAATAGCATGGCGCAGGAAATTGGCCAGCGTGACGCCAGGGATCGCTACTGGATACTGAAAAGCCAGGAATAAACCCGTGCGGCTGCGCTCGTCCGGGTCCATGTCGAGCACGTTTTCGCCTTCCAGCAGGATTTCGCCCTCGGTGACCTCATAGGTCGGGTTACCAAGTAACACGTTGGCCAATGTGCTCTTGCCAGAGCCATTCGGCCCCATCAAAGCGTGGATTTCGCCCTGGTGGATGGTTAAATCCACGCCACGAAGGATTTCGCTTTCTTCGCCTTCGACGCGGGCGTGTAAGTTACGGATTTCAAGTGAGACACTCATTAACCGCCTAGTCCTTTTCTGTTTCTGCCTGTCTGTTTCTTATGCATTTTTCATGTATGTTAAAATTAAAGTGTACCCTGCGCTAGAACTGACAATAGTATAGCAAGCATGGTGGGGGCTTGTCAATATTTATGATGATTGTCTTTTAAATTCATCCAGCCCGTCCGTCTGCGCTTTGTCTGGTGTTTTGGTTATTTGTAGATCGTCGTCACATCACAAGGGTGCACACCCTGAGCCATGATATTATGCTGATGCGCGTGATTAAAATTGACGCTCTGACGGACGTGTGCTAATCTCATCACTAGTTAAGTCGCCATGCGAAACGAAACGCATGACGATCAAGCAGCGTACACAAAAACAAAGGCAGAGGTAGAACAACATTATGAGCACCGTTGCGAGCAAAGAAGACGGTCTGCGCGAGGCTCTGCGTAGCGTCATTGATCCTGAAATCGGCATGAACATCATCGAGCTAGGGCTGATCCGTACGATTGATATTGCGGAAGATCGCGCCCACGTCGAGATGATTATGACAACGCCGTTTTGCCCATACGCGCCGCAATTGCTGGAGCAGACGCGCCGCACATCTCAGGATTACCTGGGCGTGCCGACGACGATTGAAATGGGTATGGAGATGTGGGACCCCTCCATGATGGAAGAGGGTGCTGCTGCTGATTGGGGCCTGTTCTAACGAGTAAATGAAAACGGATCCACATAACCTCGTACAGGGGTTTGGTGCGCTAAACCCAGGGCACGGTGCGCCGTGCCCCTAAGTCATACGGGTTCATTTTCGCTCATCCATTAATGCCTTAAGGCACGCGGGTCCCGTATTACAACACGCCGCCTTGTCATCTCATGGGCGGTTATCGCGTGTGAAGCGCTTTGGGTCCACGTAATTGCGCAGCAGCCGACGCAGATCACGCCCTGGCCAATCTCCTGGTTTTTGCTCCAAGACGGTTGTTTGACAGATGTCATAGTGCAGGTGTGCGATGAAGCGGCCATCTCCAGTGCCGATTTCACCGATTTTTTCGCCCCGCCGCACGCGCTGCCCGAGGCGCACAAGCACGTTTTGCATATGGCCATAACGTGAATAGAAAATCGGACCTTGTGGCGCTAACAACGGATCGTGCCGGATGATGGTCACGTTGCCCCAGGGTTGCAGGTCCGCCTGATAAATGACGATGCCGCTAGCAGGCGCATAGACCGCTTCGCCCAGGTCTTGATCGCCCCAGCCCAAGTTCAGATCAACCCCTGTATGGTAAGAGTTGAAGCGTGCCAGATAATCGGGGTGTGTAGCGGCACCGAAGCCCGTCGCATCGCCCCAGCGCCCCGGCCACGTTTTGCTGCTGCGGCGTTCTTCCAGCGTGCCGATTGGCGCATCAAAGCCATCTGCTAGCCAAACCGTCGGCGTGGGTGGCTCTGGTTGGGGTTCTGGTGCAGGCGTTGGGATGTCGATCACGGCATCATCTAGCGTGACAATGCGCCGGAAGCGCACGGCATCAAATGCAATTTGCTTGTCGTTTTCACCTGTCACATCGTTGAGGAACACTTTGCCAGCGTTCGGCGTGTCCTTGATGATGTCGAAGATGCCCAGCGTCACCCAGCGGTTGCGCTCACGTGATTGATTCAGGTCGATGATGAGTTCGGTATTGGTGCCGCGCACGCCATGCACCTTATAGCGAGCGCGGGTTGTGGTGGCATGGCGTGCTGGGATGTACACAGAGATTTCATAGCGGCCTGATGCGGGTAGGGCGGTTTTCCATTCGGCCCATACGTCGCTTTGCAGGGCGTTTGTGCCTGTATAGAGCGCCTGCCAACCCCGTGTACCTGTGAAAGCGATGAATTCTGCCTGGCCTGTGTACGTGCCACGCCGGAAGCCGTCGCCATCCGGCAATACAAGCACCTCATCCTCGAACACTGCACCATCATTGCTGTCCTCGTCGGCGTCTGGTGCTGTGTCGCTCAGTTCGATAGGCAGGTTGATGGCTGGCCATTGCGGGATGACACCGTAACGCCACCAACTGACGGCACGCATCCCAAAACGCTGTGTGGCAAGCTGATGCGCGACACGCTGATCTTGCAGCGCAGCATCGCCCTGCAAAATGGGTATGATTGTGCGGCCATAGGTGCCCCAGGTATTGAGCATCTGCATTAGGGCTTCCTCTGGCGATGTACGAAAGGTCGCCCAGTAAACCTGTGGGTGGATGCTGTTGATGAATGGATACCATTCACGCGGATGAATGGCGTCATAATGCCAGGGGCGCGGGTCGACGCTCATGCCGACGTGAAATTTCATGCCGATAGTCTGCCGGATTTTCAACATGTAGGGTCGTACACCTGCCGCACCGCCGCGCCAGTATTCTTGATATGGTTCGACATCCAGAATCATGGATTGCACACCAGGCACCTGACACACCGCGTTAATGATGGCGCTTTCGCTAGCTGGGTCTTTGCCTGTAGGCACACACCAGGCATGAAATTCCAGGTTATAGCGCTTGAGCGTATCCACCCAGCGCCGCACATCATTCGCGCTGTTAATGGCCATTGGCCCACCGTCGAACTTGCCTTGCCAGTTGGGGCCGTCGCTGGTTTTGACGAACACCATGCGTACATTGGGCGTGTTACGGCGGATGTTGCTGGCCAATTCTTCGATGGTGGTTTCGGACACAGCGCTGCCTTTCCAATGCCAGAGGGCTGTTTTGCCATCATAGGGCGTGGGGGCTTGTTCTGGGCCGCTCACATCACCAACGACTGCTTCAAAGGCTACGACATCACCGAGTACCCAGCCTGTGCTGCCGCGTGCTTCCACCCAATACCAGTTATCGTTCGTGCGGGTGTTCGGGTAGTAGCGGACAAGGCTATTGCTGGTGATGTCGCCTACGTCCTGATAATTCAGGCCGGGGCCGCTACGGATGTTGACGAAGGGACCGTTGACGGTGATGATGGCGTTTTGGCCAGCGCTGGCATCTGCTGGTTTTGGGACGCGGGTGGGGCTGGTCATTTGTTTGGCAACCTTTCAACACAATCAGATCAAAGAGCAGGTTTGTAAGGTTTATTTTCAAGGATGGTAGCTAAGTTTGCAGTATGATACAAAAAATGCTGTGTAATCGTTTGTGTACGTCACCTTGCAGCGACTTGCCAGATAGATCGTACCCTTTTCATGCGTGCTTTTCATGCTATACTGACTTTTGTCAATGATTGAAGCATCGGGGTGTGGCGCAGCCCGGCTAGCGCGCTTGCATGGGGTGCAAGAGGTCGCAGGTTCAAATCCTGTCACCCCGACATGGTGCTATAAATTGACTGAACAAACGTCCTGTTTTTCTGAGCACGAGCTTGGGGAATACAGGACGTTTGTGGTTCAGGGCCATCGTGTGTCGCAAACGTGCAATTTGGGCATTTTACATAAATTGAATGCTCAAACCGACTGTAAAACCAAATTAAATTTAAAGCGCGGTTATGAAAATTTGATGACAAATTATGAAGCAGATTGCCTATTTTGGCCCGTGATCTTCAAAAGAACTTCACATTTTTTGGCTAGTCTCATTGTAGCCGTGCCGCTACCGATGTGGTATAACATGGCTCAGCTTCAATCAATCGTCACTGCTAGAAAAATTGCTGTCGAAACACAGACGATTATGAAGCACACTAAGGTGTCTTAAACGTTGTTCGCAAGGAGTTCTCAACTATGAAGCGTTTGTCTTTGTATATTTTGACCATTGGCCTGCTTGGTCTGCTGGTCATCCCTGGCATTGCTCAGGACGAAACTGAATTTGAAGGTGAAGGTTTTGCCGAAGGTGGTGTCATCGTCGAGAGTAACATCGGTGATGACCCCAGCACGTTCATTCCCATCATTAGCTCCGACGCTACATCCAGCGATGTATGGGGTTTCTTCTACCCAGGCATCATTGCGGGTGATGACGAAACTTTCGTTGCTACACCGAACCAGCGCTATGCGATGGCCGCTGGCTGGGAATATGACGAAAGCGGCACTGTGCTGACGATCAGCTTGCGTGAAGACCTGTTCTGGTCGGATGGCACGCCCGTTACCGCAGACGACTACCTGTGGTCTTACAATGCGACCAAGAGTGGCCGTTCCGGTTCCGTTCGCACCAATGTGCTGTATCAGTTGGACGATGGCACCAAGACGGGTGGCGCGATCTTCGATGTGGTGAAGGTTGACGATTACACGTTGGAAGTGAGCGTCGGTACAGCCAGCGAAGATGAAGACGGCAACCTCGTCGAAATCCTGCCGGACTGCATCGCCATCAACGAAATCAACGATATTACGCCGGTCCCGGCGCACGTATATGACCCGGTCTTCGGTGATAACTACGAAGAGCTGGCCAACGACCCCTACTTTATACCCGTGAACCAGGAAACAGGCGACCCGGTTGGCGTCGGCATGATGTACGACCCCTTCATGGAGTTCGGCATCCAGGTGAGCTTGCTGGCCAACCCGGAAGACACGGACGCCCTGCTAGGCTATGTCAGCCCGCGTGAATGGCTGTTGCAGCAGGTCGAAAACCAGACGATTGAATACGAACGCTTCCTGGCGGGCGAATTCACCACCATCGGCGTAAGCGCCAACAACCAGAACGACATGCGTGCCCGCGCTGAAGCAGAGGGCTATCAGTTGATTGAATATCCGGCCAATGGCTACACCTACATGGCCATGAACGAAGCCGACCCCAGCAACCCGCAGAATGGCCGCGACGCCGATGGTAACCTGATCGACCAGGGCCTACACCCCTTCTTCGGTGATCTGCGCGTCCGTGAAGCTGTTGGTATGGCCATCAATGTGCGCGAGATGATCGGTACATTCGATGAAGAATCCGGTCAGGCAACGGGCATCCTCGAAGGTAACGGTTACGAAATTGCCACGCACGACCACCCCGGTTTGGGTACAGTGGACCATGGCATCGAGCCGCAGGAATTCGACCCCGAAGCGGCGCTGGCGCTACTGAGCGAAGCGGGCTGGATTGACAACGACGGCGACGGCGTGCTGGAATGCAACGGCTGCCTGTATGCTACTGAAGTTGACCCCAGCTACGAAGGCACCCCGGCCAGCTTTGAACTGCTGACCAACTCCGGCAACGTCATCCGTGAAGGCACAGGCGAGACGATTCAGGCGCAGCTTGCTGAAATTGGCGTGACCGTTGACTTCCAGGCCATCGAATTCGGTACGCTGGTGCAAGAACTGCTTGGCCAGACCTACGACGCTATCATCATCGGCTGGAGCCTCGGCCTGCCTTATGAACCGGGCAGCAGCATCCCGGCCATCTTCGGTATCGGTAACGACCGCGTTGGCGCTGGCTTCAACACCACCTCTATGCAGGACGCCGAAATGGAACGCCTGCTGGACGAAGCCAACACCCTCGAAGGCTGTGACCCCGAAGCACGCAACGAGCTGTATGCAGAAGCCATGCGTATGCTGACCGAGAACCGCCCGTATGTCTGGCTGTTCGCTGGTAACGCGATGGTGGCCACGCAGCCCGGCATCGAGAACTTCGACCCGCTTCCCTACAATACGCAGTGGAACATGGATACCTGGGTCATCCGCGAGTAGGACACCTACGGTAAACCTGACAAACTGAACCAAAGACGCTAGATGGCTGGCCTGTATATCCGCACCCAGCCATCTACCTCATTTTCGACATCGACAACCGACACAATAAAGTTTCCGTAGGTGTAAAGCACATGACCAGGCACATTATTCGTCGCCTAATCCAATCGATACCGACGCTTTTAGGTATCACACTTATTTCGTACATGATTATCACTGCGGCCCCTGGTGGCCCGGTGGCGCTGTTGACCTTTGGCGACCCGGAGCAGTCTGAAAACGTTGCAGCGCGTGACCGACTCACGCGGCAACTCGGGCTAGACGACCCCTGGCCCCTGCAATACCTCGCCTGGTTGACCGGCAATGACTGGATGTGGTGGAAGTGGACAGAGGAAGATTACAACGAAGAGGGCGAACTCGACCCGAACTTCGTGCGCTACGGCATCCTGCGTGGTGACTTCGGTGAGTCCTTCAAATATCGGCGCTCTGCGTTTGAGTTAATTATAGAGCGTATGCCCGCCACCATCGAGTTAAGCATTGCATCGCTACTTATTACGTTCTTGATCGGTGTGCCGTTGGGCTTGCTGGCGGCGGTGTGGCGTGGTGGTTTCTTCGACAATTTTACACGAGTAACTGCGGTGCTGGGGGTCGCCGTGCCGAACTTCTGGCTTGGCCTGATCCTGATCTTGATATTTGCCATTCAACTAGATTTGCTGCCTGCGGGCAACCGCTGCGATCTGCGAATGTACAGCCGCACGGGTTGTCCGCCGATTTATATGCGGCTTGAGCACCTGATTTTACCCACCATCGTGATTGCTTATAGCGGTATGGCCAGCCTGTCGCGTTTTATGCGTACATCTATGCTGGATACGATTAACAGCGATTATGTGCGTACAGCGCGTGCGAAGGGGCTGAATCAGCGTGTGGTTTGGTTCCGTCATGCAGCGCGTAACGCCCTGATTCCGCTGGCGACGATCCTCGGCCCTGCGGCTGTGTCGATCTTCGGTGGGTCTATCGTGATCGAGCAGATTTTTACGTGGCCGGGTATCAGCTTGCTAGGTCTGGAAGCGCTGAGTGCCCGCGATTACCCGATTGTGATGGCCAACATTGTGATTGGCTCTTTGCTGACTGTTGGGGCTTACATCTTGTCCGATATTTTGTACGCGGTCTTTGATCCGCGCATCCGTTACTAGGGAGCTGCACATGGCTACCAACACGAATGTCGCTCAGCTAAGCGTTGAAGCGCAGGAAATGGTCAAGAGCCGCTCCCACTGGGATCGTGCGCTCGATCAACTCAAGCGCGACCGACTGACGCAGGTTGCAATGGCTATGATTGCGTTTTTGACGCTTGTGTCAATTCTGGCTGAGCCGATTGGCACCTACATCCTGGGTACTGGCTATGCACAGGAGAACCTGCAAAACATCTATGCGCCCCCGGCCTGGGCCGAAGGTGGCGACCCGGCAAATATCCTGGGGACGGATAACAAGGGCCGTGACCACCTGGCGCGTCTGCTGAAGGGTGGCCAGATTTCGTTGCAGATCGCGTTTTTTGCGTCGGCGCTGTCGATGGCGATTGGCGTGACGCTGGGCATCGCAACGGGCTTTTATGGTGGCCTCTTCGATGACGTGGTGGTCTGGTTCATCACGACGCTTGGCTCCATCCCACAGTTGTACCTGCTGCTGATTATCTCGGCGATTCTGGCACCGTCGCCTGTGGTCTTTACGCTGATCCTCGGCTTATTGGGTTGGATTGGCACGATGCGCTTGGTGCGTGGTGAAACGTTGTCATTGCGCCAGCGTGAATTCGTGATTGCAGCGCGTGCAATGGGTGCGTCGGATTGGCGCGTCATGTTCCAGCATGTTTTCCCGAATCTGCTCAGCATCGTGATCGTCAACATGGCAATTGACATCGGTACGCTGATTCTGGCGGAGGCAGCGCTGAGCTTCCTGGGCTTCGGCATCAACCCGCCGACGCCGACCTGGGGTAACATGCTGAGTAATTCGCAGCAGTTCTTCCGCAAGGCACCGCATCTGGTGTGGGCACCGGGCATCTTGATCTCGGTGACTGTGTTGTGCCTGTACATCGTCGGTGATGGCCTGCGTGATGCGCTGGACCCGACGGTTTCGGAATAGCGGGGATATGAAAACGGATCCAAATAATCTCGTGTAGGGGTTTGGCGTGCCAAACCCAGGGCACGGTACGCCGTGCCCCTGCAATCATGTGGGTTCGTTTATGCGTTTTATTGCACGGGCGTCACACCATCCGGGCATGAGTTGTAGTTCGCGCCTACAATCACCCGATAATCGTGCGTGCGCTCTGCATCTGGCTCAATGCGCACATCCCCGGCGTTTAGCAAGCTCTGCAATGGCCCTGTGAGGTTGCCTTTCTGCTCCCCGGCCTGGTCGATGACGACTGTCTGTTGGTTGACCTCAGCTTCTAGCGGTCCGGCGGCCACCGCGTTAAACCCGTAATCCAGCAGCAATTGCGCGGCGACCCGATCCCAGTCTGTGTTGCCGCTACCATCGTAAACCGCAATAGAACGCCCACTGAGGTTAAGCTGGCTGCGCGTTGGCGGGGTGTAAAAATCCGTCAGCAATTGGCGCATTGGCTCATAATTCGGCAGTTGTACTGCCTGACCCGCAAACGGTCCGCTGGGGGGCGACCAGGGTGTCGTATGATAGCTGTAGATCAGGTAGAACTGCTCGATGTCGTTGAAATCCAGTTCAAGCGCTGTCGGCAGTAAGCCAAGCATCACATCGAAAGGGACGTTGGTCTCTACGATGGCTGTGAGCTGGCTCCACAGGTCCGGCAGTTGCGCGAGTTGGCCGTTTTCCAGCGCTGCACGCCAGATGCCACGCAAGAGCTTCATCTGCCGCCGACCCCGATCAAACTCCAGCGAATTTTCACGGGTGCGGGCGTACCACAGCGCATCAAAGCCATCCAGCGTGTAATAGCCGACGGGCAAGGTGCGCAGGTAGTAATTCTCTTCGATGGGGCGCGAAAGGTCGATCTCATCAACCGGGTAGTAGCCCTGATAATCGCATTCGACAGCGATTTCCACGCCGCCTAGCGTATCAATGATTTGCTCGAAGCCTGTGAAATCCACTTTGGCGTAGTAGTGCACGTTGATGCCGAAGTTGTAGAAGATCGTCTGCCGCAGCAGCCCCCAGCCGCCATCGGTCCAGCCAAAATTCTCCCCGATGCCGTACACGGTGTTGATGCGCGTCATGGTTGGCGTGGGGATGTAGACGAAAAGGTCACGTGGGAGGCTGAGCATGTTGACGCTATCTGTCTCGGTATTCACGGAGACGATGATGATGGTGTCGGTGCGTTCGGTGCCATCGTTCGTCACTTCGCTATCGGTGCCAAGCAGCACGATGTTAATCAGTTCGTCCTCACGGGGTATCAGCGGCACCTGCGTCGGGACGGCTGTGCCGGCGATTTGCTGCTGGTCGGGGCCTGCTGGCCGTATGAGCGTGGGTGGGATGAACGGCGTGCTATTTACAGGCGCGCTGGTTGCTGTGGGTGGTATCGGCGTGGCAGAAGCCTGGGGCGTGGGGCTAGCCTGTGGTGTATTCGTGCCGAATAAGCTGCCTATATCGTTTTGTGCATCCGCTGCCGCTTGATCTTGCTGTTGAGTATTGCCCGTAGCTGTGTTCGCTTCGGGTGTGTTGGTGCTGAATTGTGCCAGCACGATATTTGTGGTTGTGTCATCGTCGCCGCTTTCCGACTGCTGCGCTGGTATGACGGTTTGCGCGATGCGGGTGGCCGTGCCCATGTAATCGGCGCGCCGTTCGTAAATTTGCCCGTTGGCGTTGGCACGGTCGATGCCCGTTTCAATCACGCGGTAGCCCGTCCACGCGATGCTTAGCAAGAGCAAAGTGGGCAACATGCGAAATAGCAGCCAGTAGATAGCACGTCCAAGACGTGATGGCCTGGATGATTGCGGGTTGGTTGTGGTTTCAGGGTTTTGCGTCAACGAAGAATCCCCCAAGACAGCTTGGTTAGCATGAAAACAGGCGATAGTTTAGCGAAAAGGGGGCACTTAAGAAATACTCAGTCAATCAGCACCGGGATGTCACAGGTTACGGTGGGGTTGTTGGCACGCTCGACAAATAGCCGCAGCCGATAGGCACCAGCCGCCAGGGTGTCAGCGTCAAATTCTGCTAGCTGGCCGTAGGCGACGGCTTGTGTGCTGGCCGCTAACGTCCTGATGACGTTACCTGATGCGGCCTCTAGCAAGCGGATGCGATACGATGTGAAATCGCCTGCACTGGCTACGCCCAGGATGCGAACCTGCCCGCTGAGTTGTCGTAGGGGTAGCGGTTGCACGATTTGCGCGCTGGGGTTGTCGCAGCGCACACGTAACAGGTCGGCGGTTGTGCTCGTCGGTAGTGTGGGTAGGTAGATGATTGTGCCGCGTAGCAATGTCGTGCTGGTTGTGCTGCAATTTGCGCTTGCCAGCGCCTCGGCATCACGACCGACAGCCGACCCAAGCACTAACCAGCTATCCCCGCGCTCAACCGTGTAAACTTGCCAGCCATCCGGCACAGGGCAGGCGGCGGTGGCACTGGCGGCGATGCGGGTGGCGATTACGTCGGGTGTGTGGGTGGCTGATGGTGTAATGGTTGGCGTGAGTGATGCGGTGGCCGTTGCTGTGTGCGTTGCGCTTAATGTGAGTGTGGGTGATGCGGTAGCCGTCGCTGCCGGTGTGTTCGATGCTGTCGTGGTGGGGGTAGTCGTCTGCGTCTGTGTCAACAGCGCTGGTGTCGTCTGGGTCGCTGTGTGCTGCGGCGTCTGGCTGATGGCTTGCTCTGCGATAACGGTCGGCGTGGTCTCGGCGGCATTGCTGCTGATAATGGACATCAGCGTTGCGAAAACAGTGCCGGATAACAGCATGACAATCACCAGCAAGGCGACGATAACTTCATTGACGATATTGCGCTGCACAGTGTCAACCTCGATTGGCTCAGGGCCTGCTTACGGGTTTGCGTTTGGCATGGCTACGTCGGCGGTTTCTGTTTGCAGGGGTAGGGCAATGTTGAAGGTGCTGCCGACCCCTGGCTCGGATTCTGCCCATAGTTGGCCGTTGTGGGTACGTGTCAGCGCCTGTGCAATCGACAGGCCGACGCCTGTATCACCCAAGCCGGCGATCAACGTATGGTCAGCCCGGTATTTGCGTGCAAAGACACGCGGTATGTCCGCTTGTTGGATGCCGCCGCCACGATCACTGACCGCAACCCACACACAATCGACTGCCTGCCTGTTGCCATTGAGCGTAAAGCGTCGCTTGCTAGCGCGTACACTGACTTGTGTATCCTGTGGTGAGGCGAGGTAGGCGTTCAGCAGGAGTTGGTTGATAATCTGCTGTACGGAGTCGCGATCTGCTGGCAAGGGCGGCAAATCGTCTTCTAAATCCAGTTGAACGGCCAGACCTTTTTCGCGGAATTGCATGGACGCCTGTGTGATGGCTTCTTCGATGATCGTGACGACATCAATCGGGCGCGGTTCGAGTTCGTGTTGGCCTGCATCCAACGCGGCCACCTGCACCAGATCGTTAATCATGCCCTCCAGCCGATGAATATTCGATGCGACACGTTGCAGGAACTTGCGCTGCATTTCGCCCAGGATGCCGGGTGTTTCCTTCAGCATCAGGTCCACATAACCGGAGATAGAGGTCATCGGCGTGCGTAATTCTTGCACCAGCCCAACCAGCAAATCTGGGCGGCTGGGCTGATAACGCTCTTCGGGCAAGCCAGCGCTCGTTTCTGTTTGTTCATCCAGCGAGAATTGCACACGCTCCAACTGATTCTCGGTATCTGCCAGCGCGTGTTGCACCTGATGCAAATCGCGTTGTAGTTGGTTGCGCTCTTGCGTCAGGCGCTGCACCATGTTTCGCAGTTCGTTGATGTGTTGATCGCTACCGTTGGCGTCCCCATTCGCGCTGCTGTATGTGGCCTGTAGTGCATTGGTTGTGCCTAGCAGATTATCGCGCTCCTGGTTGAGTTGGCTGTTGTCGTTCGCTAATTGTTGTAACTGTGCCCGGAGTGTGCTTTGTGCTTCGTGCGCTTCGTGCAGTTCGATTTCATAGCCGGAGACTTTCGCCAGCAGGCGTGCCCGGTGCTCTTTGACCTGATCGAGTGTCTCTTGCAGCTTGTTATGTTGCTGCCGCAGGTTATCGCGCTGTTTGATGGCGGCTTCGCGGTCTGCGCTGACGTTTTGCAATGCAGCCTGTAGCATCTCAATGCGTTCGCTGCGTTCGTTCTCGTGTGCAATGGCATCAGCTAGTTTCATGCGCTCGTTGAGCATCCCGGCTTGTTCTTGCTGAAGCCGCTCGACCTGCATTTGTAGCTGTGCTTTTTCTTCATACAGCCTGCCGATAAGCTGCGCTAGCCCGGTTGCGCCGTTTTCGATGCCCAGGCCCGACAGATGATCCATCAGCTTTGTCAGGCGGTCATTTAGTTGGTTGCGCTCGACCTCTAAGCGCGTCTTCTCCTCGATCATGCGGTTGAGCAGGGCCTGCATATCGCTCGGTAATACGGTGCGATCTTGTGCGCGGATTTCGTCAAGCTGTTGTTGCAGGCGTGTGCGCTCGCCCAGCAGCTTGTCGCGTTCACTGCGCAGCGATTGCACCAGATTGTGCAAGATGCCGTCATTGCTGCTGGTGGTGGCGCTGCTGAGCGTAGCTTCGGCCTGTTGCAGCCGTTGCTGTAATTGGTTGCGTTCGCTGCGCAGGTGTTGCTGCTCATCGGTGACGGCCATGATGCTTTGCGAGATGCTCAGGCCCTCCTGCGTATCGCCTAGTAGCTGTGTCAGGCGGTTGTGCTCACTATTCAGCTTACCCTGCAACTGCTCTACCTGATTGCTGAGTTGCACGACTTGATCGTGTGCGGTGCGCAATTCAGCCTCTAATGCTTGCCGCGATTCGTCGTTGCGGGTGTCGCTGTCGCTGATTGCGCCTTGCTCGATGAGCGTCTGTAAAAAGCGGTCTTCGGCTATCGTGCTGGCTTCTTCTGCGCTGTAGGCCAGCGCCAATAGACTGCCAGAGATGATGCCGACGCCGGTCAGCAGTTCGATCTCACCGCGTTCAAGCTCGCGCTTGGTGTAGGGCAGGCAGATCATCATGACGGCCACGAGTTCGCCATTGCGCGTCAACGGCTGAAAGTAAGCCGGGCCGATGTGTTCGATATTCAGGCGCGTGTACAGGTCTTGCAGTTCGTCCGTATTGCGATCAGGGTATAGGGCGCGTTGCGTTTGGCGCTCGATGCTATTGGCCAATGTCGGCTGATCGTGCAGGTTCAGCGCTGTTGGCGGCGGTTTCTGGCTGAGGATTTTGTCGTAGGCGACGGTCACATCTGCGTAATTAAAATCTTGTAGACGCAGTAAGGCACCTACATCGGCCTGCAACAGATCCATTGTGGCATAAACGATGTGCTGCGGGATTTCTGCGGGCGTCGATGCGTCTAATATCAAGCCTAACGACTTAAGCAGTTGCGCTTCTGTGGGGCCGGGCCGCTGCGGGTATGCCGCTGCCTCGCTAAATGCCTGCGGCGTCCGGGCTGATGCTGCGCTTGCTGGGCTGGCCTGGGCGGGTGTGGCCACTGCTTGATAGGCTGCTTGTGCAACGGACTGTGTGGTTGGTCGCTGCTGACGCAGGTGTACCAACGTCACGCGGAAGATAATCAGTGTTAGTACGATGCTGCCTGCTGCGAAGCTCAAGCGTGCTGCACCCGCATAATCGCCTATGAGGTTGCCCTGTACGGCTTGATACAGCGTAGCAGCGTGGCCGAGAAACAAAATAACGAAGTACGTCAGCTTAAGCGGTGCATCCAGTAGCGCACGCAGAAGCAGCATGACCAGTAGCAGGCCCAGCATAACCAGTGCAGCCGCCCCAAATGCCCAGCCGATGCCGTAGGGCGACTGATTGAAGCTGATGTTATCGTTGAGCAGCAGTGCAGTGGCAGCAAAGCCCGCTAGAATCAATAGCGTGAGCATGGTCAGGATGGCGTTGGCTGGCAAGGGCCAACGGGTTGACGCTGTTGGGGCATCTGCGGTGATGAACACCCAGCCGATAATTGTGATGCTCAGCGCCGTGATTGTGCGCTCTAGCGTGGGTAAAATGTGATCTGCAACCTGTGCAACGCCGATAGACAGCAGACCAAAAGCCAGCAGCAGCAACCATGCTGTAATGATGCCAAAAAGCGCCATGCGATAACGCCGGATTGTCGTACTGCTCGTGCTGTCGGCGCTAGCGTTAACGCTTAGCAGCATGAACAACCCAATCTGGCTAGAAATAATGACGATCAGAAAGTATAGGAAGTCGCCGGGTGGCTCTGCGAAGAGCCTGAACAGGTCGAGTGACAAGGCGGTCAATGGGAGCAAGCCTCACAGATGTGCTAAACGTTGCCATACGCAACGGTATTATAACACAGGGGGCGTATGCGGATGCTTGATATGCGTTTCGGTGCGGTTTGTGGTGCATTATAGAGGCGTTGCAGTGGCCGTAAGCGTTGCGCGTTCGTCGGGCGAGCATATGATAGAGCCATCGCCAAAGACGCTGCGATAGTGGTATCTTGACGCACGCTGAGCGCCTCCGCTAAACTGCAAACTTTTAATTATAAGATCGGTATGGCCCAAGCATGAATAAACCAGAGACACAGCAGCGCATTGCAAATTTCGTCAAACGGCAACCGAGGTTAATGCGTGTACTGTATCACCTGTATCGCGTCTTTCAGCCGAAATACACGATGGGGGTGGTTGGGGTCATCATGAATAGCAGCGATCAAGTGCTGCTGGTCGAGCATGTCTTTCATCCGAAATATGCCTGGGGCTTGCCGGGTGGCTGGATTGACGCCAACGAAGACCCGGCACATGCGCTCATGCGTGAATTGCGAGAAGAATTGCAGCTTGAGGTGGATGTACAGACGCTGTTGCTGGCCAACACAACGGAGCGAATGCACCTGGATATTGCTTTTCTGTGCACGACGGATGCGGACCCGGTGCAACTCAGCTATGAATTGCTGGCTTACCGCTGGCTGGACCGTGCGATGCTGCCGGACATGTGGCCATTTCAGCAATCCGCAGTGGATAAAGCCTATCAGCTACGGGCACAGGGTCCGCAGCCAATAGATATAGATGCTGGGGATGCAGGTACAGCGTCAGAAGCTAAGGCAGACACAGACGTAACAGACGCGACGGCAAAGGACACGACATGGCCCGCTTAAATTCACGTCGGCGGCGGCGTGGTGCGCCGCGCTTGTTTTTCATCTCTAGCTTGCTGATTCTGGTGGCGCTGATCCTGTTTATCAACGAATTGCTGAGCTTCACACAGCGCGAGGACCGCTTGCCTGGGGGTATTCAAGTGGGTGGGGTGGCCGTCGGCAGTGAGCGCGAGGACCGTGCTAGCGCCATGATCGAGCAGGCGTATGCGGAACCTGTCTTGCTGTACTATCGCAACAACCCGATTGTGCTGAACCCGGATACGGTGGGCTTCCGTGTGAGTACCGAGGCTATGCTTGCAGACGCGATAACATCCGGCGAGGCAGGGGGTGGCTTCTGGGGGCGTTTTGTGCGTTATCTGCTAGGCGAAGAGGATGCGACCACGCGCAATGTGCCGCTAGCAGCAGATTATCAGCGTAGTGTGCTGCGGGGTGAACTGGAGGACATCGCACAGCGCTACGACCGCACGGGTGGTCAGGCCGGGTATGACCTGCAAACGCTGACGATCTTTTCGGGTGATGACGGCTTTCAGCTAAATATTGAGGGAGCCATGCAGCGCGTTGACGAGGCCCTACGCCGCCCTGATAACCGCACTGTCGAATTGCCCGTGCAGCCAAGCGCCTATTCTCAGCCAAGCCTGGACGTTTTGCGGGAGATGATCGTCAACTATCTGGATTCGCAAGGCTTTATCTACGATGGGCAATCAACGGTTGCATCCGTTTACATCCAGGACCTGACCACAGGCGACGAAATCAATATCCTGAGCGATGTGGCCTATACAGCGGCCAGCACGATCAAGGTCGGCATCCTGATTGATTACTTCAAAGAGCTAGACAGCGCACCAACCCAGGATGATGCGTGGTTGATGGCGAATTCGCTGCTGTGTAGCGCCAACAGCACATCGAATCTGATTATGCGTAGCATCCTCGGTAATGGCGATCAGTTCGATGGTATTGCCAGTGTGACCGATGTGATGCAGTTTATCGGCGCGGGCAATACCTTTTTGACAGCACCGTTTATTGATGGCTCTGTCGGTCAAGAGTTGGGTTCGATAGCGGCCCCGCAAACGGCCTCAAACCCGAACTTCAACACAGACCCAGATGCGTTTAATCAGACGACTGCTGAGGACATCGGCACGATGTTCAGCATGATTTACGACTGCGCGAATTACGGCTCTGGGCTGATGACGGCCTACCCGGATGGGTCGTTTACACAGCAGGAATGCCGCCAGATGCTCGAATTGATGAGTGCGAACGATCTGGGGCGTCTGCTGCAAGGGGGCATCCCGCAAGGCGTGCGTATCTCACACAAAAATGGCTGGGCTTTCGAGACAGTCGGCAACGCGGGGATTGTGTTCCCACCGAATGGGCGCGATTACGTGATCGCTGTCTTCTTATGGGAGGATACCGGGGAGCGTGGTTTTCAGGATCATGTGAGCTTGTGGCCGTTGCTAGAGGAAATCTCACGCGCTACGTGGAATTACTTCAACCCGGATTCGGCGATGCTGACGCGGCGCAGCAATTTACCGCAGACAGCCCAGGAATGCTTTAAACAGGATAACGCAGGCAACCGCGATTACGTGTATCTGCCGCCCTACGGTGAGGTGGACCTGAATGACATCAATGCATGGCGGCAAGATCAGCTTGCACAGCAGGCACAGCAAGAAGCGACATCACCGGATACGTCAGCAGAGCCGCCCGTCCTGCCGACGCCAGCGCCGCCCGTCGCCACGCCATTACCGACGCTGACACCGTTTAACTTCGGCGGCGGCGACACGACACGCTAAGATAGGTACGGTGTGGTTTGCATATGGACGACATGAGGCATTACGTGTAGCTGCTGACTGCCTCGGCCTGTGAATTGTAGATCACGAAAATGTCATCCAGTCCGGCCATTTCCAGCACTTCACGCACGCGGTCCGATGGTCGTGCGATGCGCAGGTCACCCGCTTTGCGCTTGACTTTCTTCAATGCCGTGACGATTTCGCGTAAGCCTGCACTGCTCATGTATTCAACGCTGCTTAAGTCCAGCACGAGTTGCAGGTGGCCACCGTTAATTTCACCGTCCAGGGTTGTGCCGAGTTCGTCGGCGTTCATGCTATCTACGCGCCCGCTGACCTCGACTAAGCGCACCGCATCATGTGCGGATACATGGATGTCTATCATTTTTACACTCCTGTGTATCAAGCTGCTGTTGCCAGACATGCTCCGTATTATATACGACCAAACGGCCTAAACGGAATGATGGGGCTTTCAAAAAATGCTAAGGTTGTGCAGAGGCATAGCTTTTATAATCACAGCGACTATTTGAACTATCGGTATCAGCAAGGGATGATGAGGTAACTTGGTATGGATTGGGGCTACATACTGTTATTAGGTGGTACGTTCGGCTGCTTCTTGATCTTGACGCAACGCATGGCACCGCAGCACAAGCGCATGACGCGCGGCTTTATCGTGACGTTGGGCCTGATTACGCTGTTTCTTGTGTATCCTGAGCGGCAAAACGAATCGGCTGTTGGGTTGTTCATTGCGCTGTTGCTCAGCTTCTTATTTTGGTTGCTGGTTGGGCGCTATAACCCGGTACAAGAACGCGACGAAATCAAGGTTTACGGGCTAGATGATTAAGCGAGGGCATCTGCTGCATGATGCCCTCAAAGCCCGCTTTAGCCGACGACGTTAATCGGGATGACATCCGCATTTTGCAACATAACGACGCTGGTGCGTGCTGCGATGCGATGTGCTAATTCTTGAAAGGCCAGGCCCGCTTCGCTATCCGGTGAATGCGAGACGACTGGACGGCCATAGTCGCCGCCTTCGCGCACGTTGACGGATAGTGGAATACGCCCCAGGAATTCAACGTCGCGCTGCTTGGACAGCGCTTCGCCGCCCCCGGTGCCGAAGAAATCACCGGCCATATTTTCGACAATGCCGAGTACGGGCACCTTGAGTTGCTCGAACATGGCAACCGAACGCAAAGCATCCGAGACGGCGACTTCTTGCGGCTGCGTGACGACGACTGCACCCGCGAGCGGGAATTGCTGCGCCAGCGACAAGGGCGCATCGCCTGTGCCGGGCGGTAAATCCACGATCATGTAATCCAGCTTGGACCAGTTCACATCCGCGAAGAATTGGCGGATCGCACTGTGCAACATCGGGCCGCGCATAATCATGGGTTTATCGGGTGGCGATAAAAAGCCGGTGCTCATGACCTGAATGCCGTGCGCGCTGATAGGCTGCATCTTTTCGTTGATGACCTTCGGGCGGCCATAGCCCAAGCCGAGCATTTGCGGGATGTTCGGGTTCAGGATGTCGGCGTCAATCAGGCCGACGCTAGCGCCAGCCCGCGCCAGCGATACAGCCAGGTTGACGGACACGGTGCTTTTGCCGACGCCGCCTTTGCCGCTACCGACGGCGATAATGCTGCGCATCGGCGCGTTTAGCTGGCCCTGGATGCGGCGGTCGGTTGGCACCTGTGCATCCCAATTAATTTTTAGCGTCTCGATGCCGTCTACTTTGCCGATCACTGCGTCATTGCAGCGTTCAATAAAGACGTTTTTCAGCGGGCAGGCGGGCGTTGTCAGCACAATCGTAAACTTGGCTGTGCTGCCCTCGATTGTCAGATCACGTACCATATTTAGCGAAACGATGTCTTTGTGTAGCTCAGGCTCAATGACGTTGCTGAGCGCGGCCATCACCTGATCTTTGATGTCTGTCATAAGTGACACTTCCTCGCTTATTTCATGCTAAACGCCAGTGCTGCACCGTACAGTCAAACAATTTGTGGTGTTGGACGCGCAAAGGCACGTCCCTACATGGTTAACGGTGGTCAAGCACTAGCGCAATGGATGATGTGCGTATCGTGAATTATTATAATCCACATCAGCGAAATGGTCGAAGGCTTTTGTCACATCGTGCGCGGTGTTTATGCGTTATTTACGCGGATGAAGCGCGTACTTTTTCACGGTGCGCCAATAACGCGAGAAGCGCTTCAGGTCAATCTCGCCGGGGTAATCGGCGAAGGGTTCGTCGCGCAGCAGCTCTAAGCGGCTACCGCTCGGCATCTGGTCGCTGATGCGCTGGCAAATCAGCCGATGGTGTGGGCTAGGGCTGACGGGCGTCAGGATGCGGCGTGCATCGTGCGCCAGTGCGAACTCAACGACTTGTTCAGCGACATCACCGCGCCGAATCGTCACAGGCAATTCCAGCAGGCATTCATAGATGAACGTGATGCGCTTCAGGCTGATGTTCCACCGTTTTAGCAGGTCGTCATCCCACACGAAGATAGCAGGTGCATCCGGTGCAGCCTGAAAGACGGGGCTGTGTGGATTCAGATTGTCGGCATGTACCCAGATGACGGTGTTGTTATCGTCTGCCATGATTAGCGCCTCTTGCCTTTCTTGCTGTGGCCTTTGCCTTTTTTGCCTCTGCCACTGATGTCGTTCGGGTCCACATTGGGGAACAGGCGCTTAGCGATTTCGTCGTAGCTGCCGACGAATTCTTCATGGCCGAATGCTTTCGGGTCGCCATCGTAGCGGCCATCTGTGAACTTCAGCACGTTATCCAGGTTATAGTAGTAGGGCTTGTGGCTAAAAGTGCTGGCCACCCACTGCCAGGACATGTTGTTGCTGGCTGGGTCGCCGTCGATGAGATGTTCTAAGAACCAGCTTGCGCCTGCTTGCCACTTCACCTGCCGCCAGTGCACGACATAAGCGGCCAGCCACATGCGGGCGTGGTTATGCAGGTAGCCCGTTTCATGTAGCTCACGGGCAAAGTCGTCTATAAATTGCACACCGGTACGCGCTTCGCGGATGTCATCCGGCAATTCGTCGGCGTAATGGTGCGCGTTGAAGCCGGTCTTGTACGGTTCTTGGTCTTGCCAGATGTCGTCACCGATTTCGATGTATTTACGCTGTAAAAAATCACGCCAGCCAAGCTCATCAATGAACTTTTCGGCCTCTTCGGTATTGGCGGCGCGTTCGAGCGCATAATCGCGCACCTCCGCCAAACTCAGCACACCATAGCGGATGTAGGGTGAGAGGCGCGTTACGGCCCCGTCGATGAAATTGCGCGTCCTGCTGTAGGCGCGTCCGGTCTCGGCGTTTTGCAGGCGTTGCTCTGCGGCTTTGCGCCCGCCGATAGTCTCCGTCACATGGTCGTCCACTGCGGTGGCTTCAGGGAATTCGTCGCGCAGGTAGGCGATCAGGTCGTCACGGTCTGCGAAATCACGCCGCATATCCTGTACGTGTATTTTGTTCTCAGCCATTGGCTTTTGCTTCACCTTGTATATCTTGTGTGGGCGCTGCATTGCGTTTGCTGCGGCACGCCTTACTACAATATTTTACGTCGTCCCAGTTCTTTTCCCATTTTTTGCGCCATGTGAACGGGCGTCCACATACCACGCACGTCTTTTGAGGCAGATTTTGCTTCTTAACACCGCGCATAGGGTTCGCTACCAGTAAAAGCACATGGTCATAGTCTGGTACAGGATAGGCTAAGCGCGTGAGATGGGGATAAGCGCGTTATAAGCAGAAGGTTTTGAGGGAGAAAAAGATTGGCCGTATTTTATGGCGGCTGACGCCGCCCCGGACACCCCATCGGGTGTCCCTACGGTTCAGGATGGTTTAGCCCTCTTGATCGCGCTTTGCGGCGCGTGCGGCTTTGCGGCGCAGGGCGGCTTGCTTGCGC
>DAOTTW010000023.1:0-3788 GCA_034437615.1 Anaerolineae bacterium
TGTTGTGTGCGATTATCCGGCGTACTGTAGGGATAGACTAATGCGCCTGTTCCATGCAACCACTCAAGCAGGCATATTTTTACCCGCGAATTGGCCCTCACCTCCTCGATCCCCCTCTCCTAGCCGCGTAGCGATGGTCTCGGGAGAGGGGGAAGCGTGCCCCACAGCATCCTGCCGCCGTTTAAGCCCCTCTCCCAGGGCCGAAGGTACGTTTGGGAGAGGGGTTTGGGGTGAGGGCTGAGCAGTTACGGGGCAGCGTAGCAACTCAGCGCGGGTCGGCCCCATCCCACTCACAGGACCAGGACGCGGCCCGCGCTGGTGTGCGCCCAAACGCCTGCTGCATAGCCGCAGCGAACGCCAGCACATCCTCCCAGGCGTTGCCAGCACGCACCTCAAAGCGCCGCAGCTTGCCCAGCAGCGCCACCTCACGCTGCCGCAGGCTCTCGCCACTGGCATTCGCAGACGCCCCACCCGGAAACGGCGTGTTGGTCGTCTCGTAAATCTGATTGACGATGAAACGCGCCTGCTCGATGTATTGCCCGGTGTCGCTGCCAGGGATTTTCTCGAAGCTCGCCACCTGATCGCGCTCCAGCCCATCCGCGCCGATGCTGAGGATCATACCGGGGGTCAGGCCAGCAGGCGGCGCGAAGCCCTTCGCCACATAAATCGGGAAGGCCGCCAGTTCCGACGCAGCGCTCATGCTGTGCAGCACACGGTTCAGCAAATCCTGCAAGGGGATGACCGCCTCCAGTTCGCTGATGCCATAGCTGTTGCTGCCACGCGCCCGGTTGCTGAAGGGCACGACGGGCACGCCCAACGGCGCACCATCGCGTGTCGTCCAATCGGCCTCATCCAGCAGGTGTGCCGCGCCGCCGCGTTCCTGTGCAAAGCGCTGCACGCGCTCCGGCCAGTAGACGTTCACCCGCAGCGTATCGGCGTATGCTGTGCGCGTCTCGTACCACACGCGCAGCGCCGCCGCCACCTCACGCCGATCACTACGCGCATACACGACCAGCATCCCGGCGTTGCCATCCCAGGCGTTTTGCGGGCTGATGCGCACCTGCCCGCGCTCGGCGTCCCATTCCAGCATCACAAACGTATCGCCATCGCGCAGGCAGGCTTCATGCACATCCAGTTGCAGCGCATCGAAGCGGTTGGCGTTCAGCAGCGTTTGTGCCCAGGCCGTCGCATCGGGGTTATCAGCGCGGATTTGTGAGATGTGCAGGCGGTCGGCCATCGTCGTCAGCACCACGCGCATGTAATTCGCCCCGAAGCCGTTGGGCTGTGCCGGGTCGTGTGGCAGGCGCAGCGTCGCCCGCATCGAATCGGTCATCTGTGCATCCCAGCGGCCATCGGCGTAGCGCCGATAGCGTGCGATTTGCAGGGCGCGGCTGTGGGCATCGTTCGCCCAGGTCTGTGTCGCCAGCGGTTGATCGTGGTTCAGCAAGGGCAGCAGGTCGCTTGTGTGCATAATGTGTTGTCTCCTGTTGGCGTGTGTGCATTTCAAGTAATGCGGCTGACGCCGCTCGGACACCCAGAAGGGTGTCCCTACAGGGCATCGTTCGTAGGGACACGGCTTGCCGTGTCCGCAAACCGTGTCAATTGTTTTGTTGGGATGGCCTTAAAAGCCCCTCTCCATCTGTGTCTGGGATAGTTCGGGAGAGGGGTTTGGGGTGAGTCGTTACCTGTATCATGTTACAAATAGCGGCCCACGTTCACCGTCAGCGGCTTACGCCCTGGCTGATCGTAGCCCATAACCGCGTAGCGCAGCGCATCCAGCGCATGATCGTTCTTTTTCAGCGGACGCGCATCGGCCTTGCTATCCCATTCATAACGCTCGAACTCACGCAGCAAATTCACGCACGAACGCCGCACATGCAGGCCGGGCACACCCGCCAGCCGACGCTGCACGGCCACGATCCCCGGCAACACGCGGTTATCCGCCGCCAGCGCAGGCACGCCACCAGCCTGTAACAAGCCGATGCTATCAGGGTCCGCCGGGTCACAATAGAAGCGCTCAATCTTGCAATCTGGGTTTTGCGGGTTCCATCTGCGTTCTAGTAGTGCTTGGGCGATAGCCAGCCAGTCATCGGGCTTGCGCTGTGTGGCATACGCTTCGTGCAGCACCGTCAGGTTATCATCGGCATCGCCGCCCAGCACGATAATCGCGCCCGGATTGCTGAAGCCAAAATCCATCCCCGCCACCACCCGCTTGATCTGGCCCGCTGACGCCTCGACCACATGCCGCGTCGGGTCAAACGCATCGTAGACCAAACCGCGATAGCTGACGAATTCGCCCTCAAGCTCTTGCCTGGCCAGATCACCCGCATAGGCCGCTTGCCACGCCTGCACAACGCTGGCATCCAGAAACGTGTTATCGGCGCTGTGGGCACGCACCAAAAATGTATCAGGCTTCGCAGCCGCATCACGCACGAACACGTTATACAGCCAGCCACGACCACGCGGCGTACTCGTCGCCCAGATGCTGCCGCGTGCGCCCTGCTCCCGCAGGCGACCCAGCATAATCGTCCAGGCCGCATACGGCATCAGGGCGGCTTCGTCCAGCCACGCATAGCTCAGGTTCGGCCCACGCAGCCGATCAGGGTCGTCCGTGCTGCGCAGCAAAATCTCGCTGCCGTTATCCAGCCTCAGACGCATCTCCGTTCTGTTGAAATCGCTCACCGCGCCATCGGCCACTTCAACAAAAGTGCGCAGCGCCGCATCGCGCAGCATGGTATACGTCGGCGCGAGCATCATGCCCAGGTTCGGCGTCGCTATCCTGCGCGTGCCGACCTGCCCATAAGCCGCCAGCAGCGCACGCACCGCCCCAGCGGTGGATTTGCCGCTGCCGATGCCACCGATGAAGGCCGCCAGATACGCCGCCGACCCCACGAACGCGCCTTGTTGTGGATACAGCTTAATCGTCTGCTGCTTTGTCATGGTCTGCCTGCACGCCCTCAATGATAATCTGCAAGCCGTCGTCAACGCTTGCATCTACCTCTGTCTGCTTCAATGCCTGATATTGATCCAGCACAATGCGTAAGGCAGTCGCCATCTGCGCCATCGTCGCTTTATCGTGCACCGCCTCGCTTTTCATACTCGTTACGATGTGCCTGGCCAGGTGCAGTAAATCCTCACCGAACCCGATCTCCTGCGATTGATCGCGCCAGCGGCGTAGCGTTGACTTCGGAATGTCCAGTTGGTGCGCTGTCTCGGTGATATTGCCCAGGTTCGCTACCAGTGTCGTCAGCGCTTTTTGTTTGTCGTTGATCGTATAAGTGCGTCGCGCTCGCTTTGCCATTGTCTATCACCCTATCCTATGTGGGCCATCCATAACGACTTCACACAGACGCATCTTGTGTGGTGCTGCCCCTACTCAGCTTGTGGTGATCGTCCAGCTATAGTTGTTCTCCAGGTCCGTGATTTTGCTGCTGACGCTTGCGCTGGGCGCGGCATTGCTGCCCGAAATATCCAGCGACGGCGTGCTATCCGTGTAGCTGGCGCGATAAGCGTAAATCTCGTTGATGACCGCATCGACAAGCGCCTGACTCAAGCCGTTGCCCTGCAACTGATACAGCTTAAACGGCGCGTTTTGCAAAGCACCCGACTCAAAGCCTGTGACCGCGCCTGTGACCGCATAAAAGTTCAACATCTTGGTCAAACCAGCAGGCAGCACACCGCCGACCGTCGTGTTATTGAAGAGGATAAATTCCATTTCGGTTAGACCGCGCAAGGATTCTAGGTCACCGCTCAGGCCGAAATTGTTACCGGCCAGTATTTGTCGCAGT
>DAOTTW010000024.1:0-8118 GCA_034437615.1 Anaerolineae bacterium
GTGGTTCAAGCCGGAGCCATCAGGGTGGTAGAAAATGACGTTGCCAGTTGGCATGGCGTCGTCCTGGGCGCTAACCGTCGCAATGGACAGGCCAACAACCAGCAGGGCTGCAATGAGCAGCGAGTAGAACTTGTGCATAGTTATTCTCCTCAAATTTGTTGAGATACAGAAAAGCGATTTGCAATCTCGCGATGTACATCACGATGCAACGGATCGTATCTAATGTCGTTTAAGGCATCTCACGAGTGGGTTTAAGGATAAAAACAATAACCTATTTTAACTTTTAATGATAAAATTATAGATTTTACTCTAACCTTAAACAACTTGACAACAGTGGTAGCCCCCACTATCGACGAGGATATCGCGGTAACCCTGTTCTAACGTTTTGTTGCCCGTCTTGATTAGTTGAATTAGCACTTCCGTTTGCTCCTCCTGATCTTCGTTTATTGTACAATCTGTCGGAGCAACTGTTACTCTATCTTACCGGGGGTGGACCAGCGCGTCGTAGTAACGCAAAGGTATAGGCACATGATAGCGTAGGTTGTGTGGATTATTGCTGGCGGATGCCAAGAATGGCGTCCGGGCGGCGTTAGCCGCATTGTGGTTTCGTTCATCACTGAGCCGAATTTAATGTAGGCTGCAATAAAAATTCACACACGCTTAACCTATTTTAAACTGCGGCATGTTAACTATTGGGATATGGTGAAAGGGAGATGCCGTAACTGCATCCTGTCACCTCCTATACTTTACACCTATCTGCGATCAAAAGGGAATCTACGAATGACAAAAGTGCGCAATCTGTTTGTTTTTACGATTGTCATGGTGCTGATCAGCGCTGTGGCACAGGCTCAAGAGACGGTTGATCTGACCATCCGCTGCATCGCCAACATCGAGGGTGGTGAAGGCTGGCGCTGCGATAACTTCGCTGCTGCTGAAGAACAAATTGAAGCAGACCTCGGAATCGAGCTAAACCTGACCTTGATCCAGGACAGCAAGGGCTGGGCAGACTACAAGAGCGAATTCCTGCTAGCTGCGCAAGCCGGCGAAGCACCGGACATCATCCTCAGCGGTCATGAGGACATCGGCGCGTGGGCACCATCGGGCCTCATCATCCCGCTTGACGACCTGATTACGGAACATGCGCAGTTCGAGGATGTCGTCCCGACATTGTGGGAATCGCAATCCTGGAACGGGCAAATCTGGGCCATCCCGCAAGACGCCGAGGCCCGTCCTATCTTCTACAGCAAGCTACTGCTGGCTGACCTGGGCTGGAGCGAAGAAGAGATTGCGTCGCTGCCGGACCGCGTGACTGCTGGTGAGTTCACATTCGAGGACATGCTAGCCAACGCTGAGCAGGCCGTCGAAGAAGGCGTCGTAGAAGCGGGCAAGGGGTATTATCATCGCCCCAGCAACGGCTTTGACTGGTTGCCTTATTACCTGGGCAACGGCGGCGAAATCATGTCCGACGACGGCCAGTTAGTCTTCGATACCGAAGCCGCGCTCTCCGCCTATGAGTTGATCGCCAGCTTCGCGACACGCGATGTCACCCGCGAGGACATGATCGGCTACGATTGGGCCACGATGTACAGCGAGGTCTCCTCGGCTGAAGAAGTGCTATTCTATCAGGGCGGTACCTGGCAATGGGCAGACTGGGCGCTTAACTACGTGGCTGATCGTGGCGGCAACGACTACCTGCTGGAAAACATCGGCCTGATGTTGTTCCCGGCCATGCAAGATGGCACCCCACTGACCCTGACCCACCCGCTGAGCTACATGGTCAGCAGTGACAGCGAACACCCAGAGGTCGCTATGGCTCTGTTGGCCGCCGTGACCACACCCGAAGCCAACAACCGCCACGCTATTGATAGCTTCCACCTGGGCATCCTGACCACGCAGATTGAATCTGAGGCTTACCAGGCGAATGAAGTGCTCAGCGGCGCTCACTACATGCTCGACTACGCCCGCTTTGCCCCCAACAGCCCGCAGTACAGCGCCTGGGCCAACGCTTACTGGGCCGGGTTGAGCGCTGCCCACGTCGGCGATGCCACACCGCAGGAAGCCGTCGAACTGGCCACGACGCAGCTTCAAAACGAACTCGGCGATGACATCATCATCCGCTAATCAGCCGATATATCTGTAACTGTTGCATTTCAAAGACTGTCCGATAAACTGGCACGTCGTAAGTATGCAGTTACGCCACCCTGGACGCTAGAAATGGCGTCCCTACAGGGTATCTATCGTTCGTAAGGGGACACATCCTGACGGGTGTCCCCAATCACCTATTGTTACCATCCACGTCTTGCTGTGCTGCTGCTGAAGAAAAAAGACAAGAGAAAAACAAGAGAAAAACAAGAGAAAAAACAAGAGAAAAGACAGATGGAATCCATGACGCCCCTCGCCGCACTGCCCAACGCGCCCCGCAAGCGCAAACCCACAAGCCGAATTAACCTGACCGCCTATTTATTTCTGGCACCAGCGGCGATTCTAGTCCTGCTATTCTTCGTGGTTCCAGCGCTGATGGTCATCTATATCAGCATGACCAACCTCTCGACCGCTAATTTCACGGTAGACATCACACAGATGAACTTCGTCGGGCTGGATAATTACAGCACACTGCTATCCGATCAGTTCGCACGTAAGATTTTCTTCAACACGGTCTTTTACGTGCTGGTCACCCTGGCGCTGTTTAACGTCGGTGGGGCACTGGTTGTATCGCTGCTGACTGCGCACATCGACCGCCGCGCTGGTTTCTTCTTTCGGGCGCTGTGGTTGCTACCGCGCATCACCACCTCGACAGTGTACATCCTGATGTGGGAGCGCATGATCGCCGAACCGCCATTCGGCATCCTCAATCAGTTCACCACGCTGCTCGGCAGCGAACCGATTGCCTATGGCACGGATTACGCCTGGACGTTTGTCATCATCGTAAACGGCATGATCGGCATTTCATTTGGTATGATTATCTTCTCGGCGGCGATTGAGTCGATCTCACGCGACATCATGAATGCTTCGCTGGTCGATGGGTCCACCATGCTACAGCGTGTGCGCTATATCATCCTGCCGCAGCTACGCTGGCCGCTGCTGTTCGTGGTCAGCTATCAGACGTTATCTTTGCTGACTTCTTATGAGGAAATTTTGCTGCTGACAAACGGCGGCCCCGGCCTGTATCAGACGGAGGTCTGGGCGTTGACGGCTTTCCAGCGTGCGCTTTCAAATTATTTCGGCAATGCACAGTGGGGCTACGGTTCAGCGTTTGCGGTGGTGCTCGTGATCGTCGGGGTGGTGCTGGCGGTTGTGTACATGCGGGTTTTCCGCTTTCAAGATTTGGTTGTTGAGTCGAAGATCGAGACGTTATAAGAGGGCGGCATCGCTATGACCGGACTGACGAAATTGGCCACACACTACGTTGCCGGGCCGCCGACTGGTAAGCACACTACCTGGCTGCGTGCCACCCTACGGATGCTGCGCAGCGTGGCATTGCTAGCTGTAAGCCTGATCGCGCTGGCGCTATTATTCGGGCAGGTCTTCAATCCGCTGCTGGAAGCGCTGGACGTGGATGAGGAATTCACACGCATTCTGGCGGCGGCCCTGCTAGCGGGGCTACCATTCGGCCTGTATCTGACCATCGGCATCACCTACCGCACCTTGCGCAAAACCCAGACGCTTCAGGCCGTGCTACTGACCCTCATCGGTGTGACCGTTGCGCTGCTTGCGGTGCTGCTGGTGCAGGCGCTAGGGGACGATACAGACACCAGCACGCGGCCATCGTTGCAGTTCACAGGCGTACAGACCACAGATGGCGTTCGGGTAGAAGCACTGGAGCCAGACGGAGCAGCCGCATCTGCTGGTTTGCAGGTCGGTGACATCATCACTGCGATACGACGCACCCCGGTCACGCTCGAAGATATTAACAAGCGGGTGGCCGAATCCGAGGTGGATACACCCTTCCGGTTGCGCATCGTCCGCGATGGCGAGGAGACCCAATTGACGGTGCGTACGGCACGGGTCGCGGCGGAGGCTGAAGGTTTCGCCTGGGATGAGCTAGCCATATCCTGGGGGATCGCCGCTGTGATCGGCCTGCTGGGGCTGTTTGGTCCTGCTAGCTGGACACCGTACCTGCTGCTGTCGCTATCGCTATCTCCGCTGCTGCTTGGCTATCTCTGGTTGATCGTCGCAACATTTTCGTACCGGACCGAGGGGCTGATGCCGATTGATGCGGAGGGGAACTTCGGCGGTTTTATCCTGGATAACTGGCGTTTCCTGAGCGGGGAGGGCCTCGCTGGTCAGGCCAATAACATCTGGAACTTCACGCTGAATTCTCTGGTGCTCGCCATGTTGATGACCGCTATCTCGCTGGTGCTGTGCTCGATGGCGGGCTATGTGCTGTCGCGCATGGAATTCAAAGGCCGCCGCGTTTTCCTGTCGCTGACGTTAATCCTGCACAGCTTCCCGGCCATCACCCTGCTGATACCGGTCTACTTGGTGCTGCTCAGCCTGGGGAACATCCCCCTCATCGGGCCATACATCGGCTTCAATTCGCTGGGTGGCATCGCCCTGGTGATGGTATCGTTCGGGTTGCCCTTCGGTGTGTGGCTGATGAAGGGCTTTTTCGACAACATCTCCTGGGATATGGAGCGCTCGGCGTTGATCGACGGCGCGACACGTTGGCGCACATTCTGGGAAATCATCCTGCCACAGATTCGACCAGGGTTGCTGGCGCTGGGCGTCTTCTCGTTTATGGGTGGCTGGAACGCCTATCTCATCCCAGCGATCTTCAGCGTCGGCACGCGCATCACCAACCTGCCGGTGTATATCCGCCAACTTACGGGGGAGGTCAGCCCGGTGAACTGGAATCAGGTGGCGGCTGTCGGCCTGTTTCAGATGATCCCGATCCTGGTGTTATTTGTATTCGCCCAGGAATACCTGCTCAACATCTATTCCGGTGGCAGCAAGGGCAGTTCGTAAGGGCTTCAAAGGGGATAGTATGCAAATTGACATCGAAAACCTGACGAAAAAGTTCGGCGAAGTCTTCGCAGTAGATGACTTATCGCTGGACATCAAAGACGGGGAGTTTGTCGCGTTCTTAGGGCCATCCGGTTGCGGCAAAACGACCACCCTGCTGATCCTGGCGGGGATTTACAAACCATCCGGCGGCCACGTTCGTTTCAACGGGCAGGTGGTCAACCGCATGGCACCGCGTGACCGCAACATCGGTATGGTGTTCCAGAGCTACGCGCTCTATCCGCATATGACGGTCTTCGGCAATATTGCCTACCCGCTGAAGCTCCAGCACGTGCCGAAGGCCCAGCAGGAGGAGCAGGTGCGCGCCGTAGCGGAAATGATGGGCATCGGGCAACTGCTCGACCGACGCCCAGGGCAGCTATCTGGTGGGCAGCAGCAGCGCGTCGCGCTGGGCCGGGCACTGGTGAAAGAGCCAGATGTGCTGCTGTTCGATGAACCGCTTTCCAACCTGGATGCCCGCCTGCGTCTATCCATGCGTGGTGAAATTCGAGCGCTGCAAAAGCGCCTGGGCATCACATCTGTGTATGTAACACATGACCAGATCGAAGCCCTGACGATGGCGGACCGCATCGCGGTGATGAATGAGGCCCAACTGGAAGCCTTCGACACCCCAGAAAACCTCTACGATCAACCGCGCACCCTGTTCATTGCCGGGTTCGTCGGTAACCCGCCGATGAATATTTTGCCCGTCGAAGTCATGCGCGAAGGTGAGCAAGTATGCCTGAAAAGCGCCTCTTTCTCGCTGGTATGCAGCGGCGAACGAGCGCTGAAGGCCGTGCAGCATGGCCGCAACCTGACGATGGGCATTCGCCCGGAGGACATCACCCTGGTGGAAAATGCTGAAAGCGACAGCCTGAGCGGCGAGGTCTTCGTCGTTGAACCGCTGGGACGCGAGGACATGCTTGATGTACACGTTGGCGATAGCAGCCTGCTGCTGCTGGTGGATAACAAACGCCGTATCCGCATCGGGGATACCGTGCATCTCAGGCTCAACCCGGATCGTATGCAGTTTTTCGACCCACAAACAGAGAAATCAATCCTATGGAATTAACACACACGAACGCCGAGAACGTCGCACGGCTGGACCGGACGATCCCCGACGCAGCAGATCACGCGCTGGCACTGGCCCATGCGCCGCGTATCCGCTTCGATAGGGCCGAGCCGTTTTTGCCTTTTATCGTCGGCTATAGCGTCTTCCGGCAGGACGGCGCTTCGTCCTCTTTCCCGCGTCGGGTGACGCTGGCTGGTGCGGCGACCTGCGCCATTGAATACGCGATCTGGTGGGACTGGGACATTCAGCATCTGTACGAACTAGAGCACGCCTGGGTCTATCTGGACGACGAAGGGCACCTGGTCGATGCGGAAGCAAGCTGGCACGGTGGCTACCATCGCATGGCTGATGAAAACGGTGTGATCCCTGTAGCAGACGGGCGCTTGCTGTTGCACTCGGAACCCGGAAAGCACGCTTTCGCGCCGTCACCTCAGTGGCTACAGGAACGGCGGCAGATCACTGAAAGCGGCTGCACCATCCATAGCGGCATCGGCGGGGTATGGGTGACGCCGCTGTTTGAAGGCACGATCAAAGAGCGCAACCCCTTTCATAACCAACTGGTGCGCACATACCTGGAGCGTCATGCCTTCCAGCCGACTTACGATTTTTCGCAGGTGTTCGCGCTGGAAAGTGCGATCTTTGTACCCTGGGCGGCGCTGCACGCCTGGATTCCGCAGCGCATCCGCTGGTGGGTCGCAGAATTGGAACGCACCATTCCCCCAGCAGAGCGGCGGGTACTGCGCATCGCGCATCGAGGAGCTTCTGCTCATGCGCAGGAAAATTCGCTGGAGGCGCTGCAAATGGCAGCAAAACTGGGGTCAGATATGGTCGAGGTGGACGTGCGCATCAGCGCTGACCAAGAACCCGTCATCGCCCATGACGAAAGCCTGAAGCGCTTGTATGGTATTGATGCGCTGGTATCCGACCTGACGCTGAAAGAACTAAAAGCGCAGACGCCCATTCTGACTATGGCGGAGACCGCACAGGTCTGTCGAGGACTGCATCTGGGGCTGTATCTCGATGTTAAAGTGCTGACACCAGCAGCAGCAGAGCGCATGTTTGCTGCCCTGGACGAAGCCAACTTCACCTCATTTGCGATCTTCGCCTCCTTCCGCCCCGACTTGCTGGCCGAGATTAAAGCACACCGCCCGAACGTGGTCACATCGGTGCTATTTGCGTCAGCGCATATCGACCCGGTGTTGCTAGCACGTGCTGTACAGGCTGACTATGTGCATCCTTGCTGGGAGCACAGCACAGAGCAGCCACATCGGTTGCTGACGCCTGAATGGTTGCAGGCTGTGCGTCAAGCGGGGCTTGGGGTCATCACCTGGCATGAGGAACGCCCGCAAGAGATAGCAGCGCTGAAGGCACTGGGGGTCAGCGGCATCTGCTCCGACCAGCCCGAACTGCTGGTCTGATCGGCATCGCTACGGGATACGCCGGAAAATAGGCCACTTGAAACGCTAGGTCGAATACAGTTTTGCAGCATAGCGCAAAAGCCTATGAAAACCACGTAAGACCTGCATTTGGTAGCACCACACAACAGCGCGTTCGTGCGTTTTTCATAGCGGACGCAGCAAGCCGCGTCCCTACATGACCGCATTGAACCGTAGGGACGCCCTTCTTAGCATCCGCAGGTGGCGGACACACGCTAGCGCGGTTCAGCCCAGGTTCAGGACACACAGCAGCCCGTCAATACATGTACACAAAATGTCCTGCGGGGTTGTTGCCACGCTCAAGACAAGGCGATGCCACTTGTCGGCCAGGTACGCCCGGTTTGCTCCAGAAAGGCATACGTCGCACCGCCTTGTAAACTCTGGCTCGAGAGTAACTCGTAATTGCGCTCAATCTCCGGCTGCACGCTGCGCCGTCCGTGCTTTGCGTGATGCGATACACTGCCACGTCCGCCCATCTCAGCACCTCGCCTGCTTCAGACCCTGCCAGCGTGCCGGATATGGCTGCACAGCAACCAGATCACACATCGCGGGATAGGGCTGACCGTAACACAGCACACGCAAGGGCGTTAGACGGCGAACCATCTCAGC
>DAOTTW010000025.1:0-4272 GCA_034437615.1 Anaerolineae bacterium
GTCACAACGCGCCTGAGCGAATCGCTAGACCTGGATGCGGTGTTAGATCACATCCTCGCGATGTTACGGCAGGTCGTGCCCTACGATGGCGCAAACCTCATGATGCTAGATCGTCTGGACGCGACGAAAGCGCGTATCGTGCGCATTCATGGCTACAATCGGCCACAGCTAGCAAGCTGGATGCACTCACAGACGTTCGACATCGAGCAAATCGCAGGCTTCAGGCGCATGGTAGACACACAACAGCCGCTTGTGGTGCCATACGTCGAAAAACAAGCCGACTGGAGCACCTGGGACCTGACGCACGGGATTCGCTCATATGTGGGCGTGCCCATTATCGTAGATGAAGAAGCCATCGCCTTCCTGAACCTCGACAGCTTTCATGCGGGCTTTTATAACCAGAGCCACGCCCGCAAATTGCAGGCGTTCGCGCATCATGCGGCCATCGCGCTGCGCAATGCCCAGGCGCATGAACGCGACCAGCAGCTTGCAGCCCTGCAAGAACGGCAACATCTCGCCCGTGAGCTACACGACGCGGTTAGCCAGAACTTATTCGCAGCGGCGTCGATGACGCAAGCCCTGAAGGGCATCGTAGAGGCCAACCCGACGCTTGTACGCGAAGAACTGCACAACGTCAGCCAATTATTGATCGGTGCCCAGGCCGAAATGCGCACGCTGCTGCTGGAATTGCGCCCGGAAATGCTCAAGCACGCCTCGCTGCCGCAGTTGCTTTCCCAATTGGTAGACAGCTTGCGCACACGGCGACAGATCGAGGTCGAGACTGACATGCCGCTACATGAGGACCCGCCGGATAAGGTCAAGCTGACCCTCTTTCGCATCGCCCAAGAGAGCCTGAGTAACGTCGCCAAACATGCCAGCGCGTCGCGGGTGCGGCTAAAACTCTACAGAGACGATTCGGACGGCTCTTTCAACCTGCACGTCGAAGATAACGGCATCGGCTTCGATGCGTCGAACGGCCACACTGGGCGCTTTGGGCTGCTTGGGATGCGTGAACGCGCACACGAAAACGGTATGACCCTGAAGATAGACAGCAGCCCCGGTGATGGCACGATCATTTCTGTGCGTTCGACGCCCTCAGTCAATACAGGCTCAATCAACAGCGGACAAACGACACCCCCATTTTGTGATTGATGACAGGTTGTGTACCTCGTTCATCAAGCGCTAGAATCGCCATTTGTCTATTTGTCTATCTATCTGTTTGTCTATCTATCTATTTGTCTATCTATCGGGCATGTGAAATAAGTGCAGGGGTGCAACTATGACGACATTACCACGAATTATACAGGGAGGAATGGGCGTTGCCATTTCTTCATGGACGCTAGCGAAGGCGGTATCGGAGCGTGGGCAGCTTGGGGTCGTCTCTGGCACGGGCATCGGCCTGGTGCTGCTTGGCCGCTTGAATAACGGGGACCCCGGCGGCCATGTGCGGCGTGCCCTATCGCATTTCCCGCTGCCGGATGTCGCTGAACGCATCATCGAGCGCCATTACATCGAGGGCGGCAAAGCAGCCGACGCACCCTATCAGCGCCCGCCCCTGTGGACGGTCAAGCCATCACGGAATCTGGTCGAAGAGACGGTTGTGGCGAATTTTGTCGAGGTGTGGCTGGCCAAAGAGGGCCATGATAACCCCGTCGGCATTAATCTGCTGGAAAAAGTGCAGTTGCCGAATCTGGCGTCGATGTATGGCGCGATGCTGGCGGGTGTCGATGTGGTCATTATGGGCGCAGGCATCCCGATGCAGATACCGGGGACGCTGGACGCCTTCACGACGCATCAACCCTTCAGCTATCGGCTGGACGTGCACAACGCCGGAGATGCTGAAGGATCGGATGTGTCGCTGCGCTTCGACCCGCAGCAGACGTTCCCGGAGATTGCAGAGCGCGCCGGGACGCTGAAGCGCCCGCAATTCCTGCCGATTGTATCCTCGGTGGTGCTGGCGCTGGCGCTGCGCAAACGCGCCAATGGCGAGGTCAACGGCTTTGTGATCGAAATGCCGACGGCTGGCGGCCACAACGCCCCACCACGCGGCGAAATGCGCCTGAACGACGCAGGCGAGCCGATCTATGGCGACAAAGACGCGGTTGATCTGGCGAAATTCCGCAAGTTGGGGTTGCCCTTCTGGTTGGCGGGCGGCTACGGGCGTGCGGATAAGCTGCGAGAAGCGCTTGAGGCCGGCGCACAGGGTATTCAGGTGGGCACGGCCTTCGCCTATTGCGATGAATCCGGCATGGAACCGAGCTTGCGCCAGCGCGTCGTCGCGGCCCTGCTGGAAGGCGAAGACGCCAGCGTGTTGACCAGCGCCGTCGCCTCTCCGACAGGCTTCCCGTTTAAGGTGGTGGATTTACCCGGCACGGCGTCAGACCCGGCAGTGTATGCGGAGCGTGAGCGCATCTGTGATATTGGCTATCTGCGCACGCTCTACCGCAACGATAACGGCAAAGTGGCCTATCGCTGCCCAGCCGAACCCGTTGAACAGTACGTGCGCAAGGGCGGCAAGCCGGAAGATACGGAAGGGCGCGTGTGCCTGTGCAATCAGCTAGGGGCGGCGGCGGGCCTGGGCCAAATCCGCAAGGATGGCAAGGTCGAAGCGCCGATTGTGACCAGTGGTGACGCCCTGCCGGACATCCTCAAATTCATCCCGCAGGATGCCAATCATTACAGCGCCGGGGATGTAATCGAGCGCCTGTTGGCCGGGGTATAAACGCATTCAGCCACAGCGGACGCTAAGAATGGCGTCCGCCGCGAAAAAAACGCACGATCACGCTGCCGTATTACTCTAGCGCACGATAAAACGTGAATTCGTGGCCCTCCGGCGCGAGTTCCGGGTGAAAGATGGCGATCAAATCCGCCAGGATCAGATGTGGGTTCGTCACGCCAAGCTCGAAGTAGTTGTTGCCGCCCGTCGGGTTGGTCGCGAGGTCGTTATTCCAGATGTTGCCCATCTGCACGGCTGCAAAATCCGCATAGCGTTCGTCCTGCGCCACCAAATCCTCAATCGTTTCGACAGCGAACAGGTTCAGGACCCAGAATTCAGCGCCTAGCCCCTGCTCATACACCGCTTCGACGGATAACGGGGTCGCCTGCGCAAAGCCTTCTGACTCTGCTACGGCGACGATAGCACCCGCATCTTCGATCAATTGCGCCGGGAACGTCTCTAGCCCTGGAACGAACCACGTGCCCTGAAATGGTGCATTCCACAACACACGCGGGCGCTCATCATCCGGCACGTCAGCAGCCAGATCAACCAGCGCGTTATAGTCGCTCACGATGTCCTCAAATTCGGTGTTGGCGGCGGCTTCCTCATTGAAGAACAGCGCCGTATGCTTAATCCACTCCGCACGACCTAGCGGATTCGCCTCGTTGTATTCGGTGTTCAGCGCCACATCCACGCCGACCTCGGCCAATTGCGCCAGGCGTGCCGGGTCGAAGCCATCCGTAATCACGATGTCCGGTGCCAGGTCCAGCACGATCTCGATGTTGAGTTCAAAGCCCGGCGACACCTGCGTAATCGCCTCGGCTTCGATGCGCTCACGAACTGCGGGCGCGCTGGCAAAATCCAGATTATCCAGCCCTACAATCGTGTCGGCCTTGCCCAGGCCCACCAGATGCGGCAGATACGTCGTGGAGAGCGCGACGACGCCCTCAACAGGCACATCCACAAAAACCGCATCCTGCGGGAAGTCGGCGGCATCCGGCGCAGGTGTGCCGCATTGCACCAGCACGCTCGTAAACGTCTCGCCGTTGTTATCGACCTCAATCAGCTTGTAATTGTTGAAATATTCGACGCTGACGTTGCCAGCCACTTCAAAGACAACCTGTTCGGGGAAGTAATTCACGTCTGCGTCGTAGGCTTCGACGCAGCCAGCCGTCAGGTTGCGCTCAGGCGCGTCTTGCGCCATTACAGGCAGGGCCAACATACCCGTGAATCCAAAAATGAACACAAAAATCAGCATTGCACGTTGCATGGTCAAAACTCCTTAATTGTGAAGCATAACGAATAGTGTAAGGTGTGGCGATGTGCTTTGACCAACGCATAAGAGCCATGCAGGGTGCATGGTCGGTCATTGTGTATGGGGGTATAGGGTGATGGTTTCACGCTCGTTCGCCTCATGGTCGCGAAGGTCATGCACGAGCTAAGCGAGGGGCAGGTAATCGGGCTTCGTGGGTGCGTTTCGCCTCACGTTACCGTTGCGCGACAGCGCCGGACTCTCACCGGGCTTCCCCTATCTGCGAATAATCGTAACTGCTTAG
>DAOTTW010000026.1:0-3509 GCA_034437615.1 Anaerolineae bacterium
CTGACATTCCTGGCCAGCGAAAACCCACAAGCCTTCCTCAATGTGCTGCTAGACGGTGCTGATGGCGTCGATACGATCTTCACGGGGGATGCCTACGGTACGGGTAGCTGGAACGGTGATGTGGTGATCGGCGGCGGTGATAATGACAGCATCAACGAAGGCGAGTATTTCGGCACGGGGGCCTGGAACGGCGGCATCCTCTACGGTGGCACAGGTGACGACACGATTACAAGCGGCAGATCAACGGGCCTGGGCAGTTGGAACGGGTCGCTTTTGATCGGCGGCGCAGGCGATGACACCCTTCAGGGCGGTGAGCGCGTCGGTGTGGCGGGCTGGAACGGCGGCATCTTGTTCGGTGGCGTCGGGGCAGATAGCATTACAGGCGGCTTCTACACGGGTGAAGGCAGTTGGAACGGCTCCATCTTGCTCGGCGGCCCCTCGCGTGATCGGCTGACGGGCGGCACGGGCAAGGGTGACGGCGCTTGGAATGGCTCCGTGTTGTTCGGTGGCGCATCCGATGACCGCATCACGAGTTCACCGGGCACGGGCCGCATCGCCTGGAACGGCAATGTGATGTTCGGCGGCGCAGATGACGACATCATCGTGATCGAACCGCTTGATGTCATGGATTTCTTGACGCTCAGCCTGGTATTCGGTGGGGTTGGCTTCGATCAATGCGCGGTAACGATGACGTTCATCGACGGTTGCGAGGGTCCGTAAATGCAAGCACAGCGCTGTCAAACAGCACAGCACAGACACCAAGCCGATAAAAAGCGCTACGAAGCGCCAAAGCTGTTGATTTATGGCACACTGAGCCAGCTTGTGCAGGGCAGTGGCAATAGCACAGATGATTTTGCGCTGGGCACAGCAGGCACACTGGAGACAACAGCATCCCAGTAGTACGCACAAGCTGAAGCATACCCACAATGCGGCTGCGTCCGCAAACCGTCGCAGCATTTGCGCTGACGTGTAGCTATTACCTATGCTGCTGTGCCATAATCATATCGACAATAGCTAACAAGATAGTTAATCATGCTCGAAAATCCATATCCTGGCGTACATGCGCACCTTAATAGCGTCTTACAGCAGCCTAACGGCGGTTGGGAGAGCTTCCATGCGGCGCATATTATGTCTATACAGCGCAGCCTCACCGGTATCTTGCCGGATAATTTTTTCGCACTCCCAGAGAAATCGCTGCAAATCAGCGAAATCGGCCTGGAATCGCGACGTATGCGCACGCGGCCCGACATCAGTATCTATCGCACGGGGGCTGAGACGCTGAAACCACAGCCAGTCAATGCTGCTAGCCCTACACGTGTGCTGCCCCTGCCGCAGACGTTGATGCGGGAATCGGATGAAGATGAAGACGATTATCTGACGGCGGTTGGCATTTACGAGGTTCAAGCAAATAATGTCCCTGGTCGCCTTGTAACACGCATCGAGGTGCTATCACCAAGCAACAAACCTGGCGCAGCCTACCCACAGTACAGCCTCAAGCGCCTGCAAAGTTTGCAAAGCGGCGTCAATCTGGTGGAAATCGACTATCTGCACACAACACGGCCTATCGTCGCAACCATTCCGGCATATCCACAACAAGACGACGAGGCAACACCTTATTACGTGCTGGTCAGTGACCCGCATCCCTCATTTGATGCTGGCAACGTCGCACTATTCAGCATTGCGGTGGATGCCGTTTTGCCGCGTGTGCCGCTACCCTTAATCCCTGGCCTTGTGGTCGTGCTGGATATGCAAGCGACCTACCGCGATACCTTACAGAGTGTGCCCGGTTTTCGCTTTATGGTGAATCTGGACGCGCCACCCGTGAACCTCCAATCCTATACAGACGCCGATCAAGCGACCCTCAAGACAATCAGCTAATGCGGCTGCACCGCCGCGTGAGGGCTGAGCAGTTACACCTGTTCGCACGATGCATGTTACACTGGTTACAGGTAACTACTTAGGCCAGTCTGTGTATGTCGCCACTGGCTAAAGCCAGCGGCTTCCGCAGGGCCAAACCCCCCTGAAGGGGGCTATTGCAGGGTGCATACAGCCTGCTCAAGCAGGCTTGTCGGTACCGGAGCCGGACGTTTTAACGTCTGGCGACTGAGAACGGGACACGTACCTTAGTAGTTACGATGACAGTGCATGACCCGAATAGCTGATAGAGGTTGCTATGGGAGAGCAAACGCGCACGCTTATGAGCGCTGAAGAATTCGAGGCGCTACCCGAACAAGAGGTACCTGTCGAACTGATTGAGGGTGAACTTTTGGTTAAGGGTTTACCAAAGATTGTCCAGCAACGGGTTGCTTTAAAGCTGGCAACAATGTTACAGCGAAGTGTGCCGAATGGCGAAGTATTCATCGCACCTGTCAGCGTCAAGCTGGACGACGCCAACTATTATCAACCGGATGTATTATGGGTGGCGGCGGATAGCGCCTGTGAGGTGGCCGACGATGGCGTTATCGGTGCGCCTGATCTGGTGGTTGAGGTGCTCTCACCCGGTACTGCACAGTATGATCGTGGCATCAAATTTCAGCAGTATCAGCAGCATGGCGTCCGTGAATACTGGATTGTCGAGCCGGGCCTGGCCTTCCTTGAGGTATGGGTGTTGAGCAATGGCCTATTTGCGCAACAGGGCGTTTATGGTGCAGACGCGGCGTTCAACTCGCCCATCATGAATACAGAAATCAAGCTGGTGAGCCTATTTTAGGGAGGGCAGACGATGCAGCTTCAGCACAATGCAGCATTGATCGTGGTTGACGTGCAGAAGGGCTTGGATGAGCAGGCCTATTATGGTGGCCAACGCAACAACCCCAACGCGGAAGCGCACATCGCGCAGCTTTTACAGGCGTGGCGCGACGCAAAACGCCCGATCTACCACATCAAGCACAACAGCACCGAGCCGAATTCACCACTGCGCCCCGGTCAAGGCGGTAACGAGCACAAGCCCGAAGCGATGCCACAGGGCGACGAACCCATCATCAGCAAGACCGTCAACAGCGCGTTTATCGGCACGGATTTAGAGCAGCGTTTGCGGGATGCAGGCATTGAGCAGCTTGTGATCGTCGGCCTGACCAGCGAACACTGCATCAGCACGACGACGCGCATGGCTGGCAACCTCGGCTTCGACACGCTGCTGGTTGGGGATGCCACAGCAGCCTTCGCGCATGTCGGCGCGGACGGCACGCACTACAGCGCACAACTCATCCACGATACGACGCTGGTGAGCCTGCACGGAGAATTCGCCACTGTGGTCAATACATCCGATCTGCTGAGCGGTAGCGGCCCGTAACGACTCAGGTGAGCCTATAAAAACACGCGACTACGCTATTGTGTGGTGCTACCCGCTTTGCCGCACCTATAGCATAATGGCATAATTGAAGTGATATGCATCGTACATCTTCAGGATTCAGGAGCCAGCAGCCCACATGAGCGAGCAGACCGCAGAAACACGCACACGCCTCACCGTCGAGGCGTATCACCAGCTAGCCGAATATGAAGCGCACGAT
>DAOTTW010000027.1:0-3598 GCA_034437615.1 Anaerolineae bacterium
TCATACAGCCCTTGCGGAGATTGGAGCCGAAAATGTGGGATTAGACGCGCCAGCAGTAGCAAAACACGTTGCCAATCGGCGGTTAGCAGGGCGTTAATCAACGTAGTCGAAGTGCGGGACATGACGATATTCTAGCAGACCCTTTACAGTCGATGGGGACGAGCACAGCGGGAGCGCATCCAGGCTGTGCCCAGGGTTTTATATATGCCTGACGCAGGCCGCTATCCCCGTGCAGCTCAGGGCGCGTGCAGACCAGACCCACCGGCGCTATCTGGCTGCCCTCTCCGCAAGCGCCACCCGTAAGCAGCAACCATTCTTGGCAGCAGACCGAAGCCCTCTGAGGGGTAAGCCAGGTATGGCGCGACAACACCGACCGCAAACCGTGGTTGGGCGGGGCGGACGCACCGATGGCGCGTCCCTACAGATGGCGTCCAGATGCGGCGTGTAGGGACTGGGCACTGCCCTGTCCGGCGCTAATAGATAGGGCGCGACAACACCAACCGCAAGCCGTAGCGGTCGTTATCTAAGCCCGGATAGCTGCGGCCGCGGGACGACGCGGCAGCAAGCCGAAGAAGGCTGAAGAAGGAGCCGCCCCGCAGCACCTTGCTATTACCACTATTAAAACCATCTATAACTGAGGGGTCGTTGTATTCGTTCAAGCACCACTCCCAAATCGTACCGCTCATATCCAGCACACCGAACGGGGATGAGCCTTGCGGATAGTTGCCCACCGCCGTTGTCTTATACAAGAAATACGGACCGTCGCCTGTTTCTTGTTCGTCCAGGTTGGCGTATCCCACCCGGTAGCCATCCCCCCAGGGGAATTCACGACCATCACTGCCCCGCGCCGCATACTCCCATTCTGTTTCCAACGGCAAGCGAATTTGCAAACCGGACGGCATTAAACCTGCGGTACGGTATTTTGCATCTAACCAGCGGCTAAAGGCCAGCGCCTGATACCACGAGACGTTATCCCGTGGGTGATTGCGATACGGGTTATTCTGCTCCGACATCCGCTGCGGACGATATTGCTCAGGAAAACCCTCCCACCAGGCAGGATCATCAAATTCGCCTGAGTCGATAAACGCCTGAAATTGCGCAAACGTCACCGGATACGTCGCGATTTTGAAGTCATAAGCGATGCTCTCTTCACGGCGAGGATTATCACTTTGATTGTCAGCACCCATGATGAACGTGCCTGCAGGAACATCACACCAGACAATATCCGGCAAGCCATCAGGCCGCAAGCCAACACCGGGGCGCTTATCCTGCTCATGATTAAGGCGACCCCATTCAGCCACTGCGTATGGTGAGCGCCTTGCGCCCTCTGCGGGTTCGTACAACGCTTTCAGTGCCGTCGCGTCACATTTAGCACCGCTCTCCGTCGCCACACGATAGGCCAGATCCGGCTGCACAGGCGTCAGCCACCTCACGACTTGTGTGGCATCACCCAACATCCCCGCTAGCAGCAGCGCCGTTTCCTCCCAGCCTGTCGGCTCCCACCAGTTATCAGATGGAAAATACTTGCTGGCAGGCACACCGCGCCGCAGGTCCTCGCCCATCTCATACGCCGCGAAGTATTCCTGCAAAAGCTGGTGACTGAAGCGCACCGTGTCAGTTTGATCTAAGATGCTGGCACTAACAGCCAGATACAGCAACAACTCTGTATCCTCATCAGGCAATGTACGTGCAAATATCTCATGCACAAATACCTCACCGACGCTGGTGCCTGTTCCTTCAGTCTGCATTCGATACGCCAGCGCTGCCAGCGCCTGTTTCTGCTTGCGTTCGTCCATCCAGGGTCGATCTTCACGCACCGCTGTTTTGCCGCGCTCTTCCAGCAGCAAATCCACGAAACGCCCAAACAGGTCGCCCTTGTTGCGGGGTGGCTCACCACTCAACGCGAAAATCTCGATCACAATTTGCATCAAGAACGGGTTCTTGACCACATCCAGCATATCCGGCAAACGCTGTGCTTCACGGAAGCGCTGACGCATGGCATCCAATAGCTTGCGCTCTGGCACCCAATCTTTACCAGGCTTATCATCGGCCATGAAGAACTCGCGATAGGTCGCATCGTTGTTCTTTGGCTGATACCACACCCAGGCGCGACGCGCATCATGACCAGCCAGCGCCCAGAACAGACGCTCGCGGTCGTCATCCTCCAGGTAATTGCCCATAAACAAGCGGATGCGCTCCAGGTCCAGTGGCGCTACATCCACCCGTTGCAACGGCAGCTTGCGCTCCACATAATCCAGCTTGCGGCAAGAGACAATCACAGCCACGTCCGGATTCGCACGTAACCAGGCATCAATTTTATCGTGATATGCTGGCGGCATCTCATTCAACCCATCCAGCAGCAACACCAGTCGCCCCGGCAGGTAATCTTTGAGTTGCAGGCCACCAAACGATGCTTCCAGAAACTGTGCGAAGTCCTCGCCTGTGTACGCGCCCAGGCGCACAAACAGCGGCAATGGCTCCGTATAGGGTTCGTCACTCTCGTCGGCAGCGGTGCTGGCGTATTCATAAGCCAGACGTTCCAGCGTGGTCGTCTTGCCTGCGCCCGGATCACCGATCAGCGCCACACGCCGATAATCGCGCAGACCGTCGCGCAATTCGTCCAGGCTCTCCGTCTTGACCGTCTTGCCCTTTTCAGCATCCAGGCTGTGGTCGATGCGCTGGTGGATGCGGTGCCGCATCTCGATCATGCGCTGCGCGGCGGGCTTCAACTTGACTTTGTGCTCTTCGATGCGTGCTGTCGCCGCCATATCCGTATACAGGTCGCGCCAGTGGTCGTATTGCTGCCCGACCTGCTGCAAATAGGCCAGTTCAAATTCGCGCTGCGTCTGGGGGTCGATCGTCTCGACCGCTGGGTTCTTCAGCCGCTCCTTGAGTTGCGCATACCCTACATCCCAATCCGCAAAGCTGATGTACGTGTGGTTGATAATCACAATCGGACGATGCCCACCGGGCAACACCAACGGGATAATCGGCTTCTTCTGCGTCAGGGCGTAGCCAATTTCCAACCGTACAAAGCTATCGGCTCGCTTCAAATCCGGCGTGACGATCACGACAACGTGTGTGGCGTCGTTGATCGCCGTCTCGATCTCGCCTGTGAAATCCACTGTGGGGTCAATGCGATTGTCCCGCCATGCGCCGATACCATCTGCTTGTAACGCCTCATATAAGCCTAAGCTGGCGTTAGTTCCGTCTTTCCGTGCATACGAAATAAAAATCTGTGCCATGCGACCAGTGCCTTGTCGTGTTCCACATTGTCATCATTACGATTATAACTTGGTTTGCCGCATCCAACCACCGAGCAAGCGCCCAATTTCATCTATAGGCGCTGCGTGGCTACGCCAACTTGCGCGTTTGTCTGGGACGCTGGCGCGGCTTGTGTCATCTTGCTCACATGCTCATATTGCCCCACACTGAGCCAGCGCCACTGATACGCCAGCCGCAGATACAGCCGCACCTTGTGCAGATGCGCGTCCGCCTGCCGCAGGATCGCCAGCCGATCTGCGCCGCGTTGTGCATTGGCGTCAAACAGCGCCTCCTGAAAGTCCAGTGCCGCGTCCGTCAGCCGCTTCGTGACCAC
>DAOTTW010000028.1:0-4319 GCA_034437615.1 Anaerolineae bacterium
ACAACGTTGATCTGAAACGTCAACGTGGCTTCCAGTGCGTCGATGCGTTCGCGCAGGGTGCGTTGAAAGTGGCGTCGGCTGCCGATGAGGTCTTCGCGCTGATCCAGATACCCCTGGATGGCGTCGCGGATCAGGTCGGCTTCGGTGGTGTCACGGGGATAGGTGCTGACGACCTGTTGCAGGCGGTCGTGCATGTCGGGTGTCATTGCGATGCTGCGGCGGATGGTTTTGTTGGGCATGGTATTCACTATTTACAACAATCATGACCCATTATCTCAGGACGTAATGCAAATAAATCTGAAAAGTTTCCAGTTCAGATGCGTGAGATTACAGAACAAATTGTCGCCAATGAAAAACAGACTTGAAAGTTACTATGCTGCCTCTATCGCACGAATAATCCCGGTTGCGCCGCTCGTGTTGACGTACACCGGATCGCTTACGATGGCCGTCAACCCGTAGGTCAGGGCGTGCTTGATGCAAGCCGTGACGATTACCACCGTATCCGAATGATCGGCTATCTGGCGCGCTCGATCACTCATGACGTAATTGCTGTAGATGCGAATGTCAAGTGAGTTATTGCGCTCTAAGAGGCGTTCCCTAGCATTCACCGCACTCTTTTCGCGCAGTGTGTAAATGCCGATGCGATAGCCCCCCGGTAAAGCAGCAATCGGGTCTATGGCTTCATCGTCCGTCTGCGCTTGTTCAGCAAGCGCATTTTGCAACTGGTAGATCACGTCTTGGTCGGCCAGTGTCCAGCGCTCGCCCAGTGCATACCATGCTTGTAGATGTGCCAGGGGACGCTGTTCCGGTTGCAAGATCATGCGCTCGACCCAATGACGGTGGAAATCCCGCATGTTGGTACCATCCAGGCCGTAATCAGCTAGCAGTTCCAGACAGGCAATGGCCTGTGACTCCAGGTTGGGCTGTGGCTTGGCGAACCAATCGACACAGACATTGGCAACGCTACTTGCGCGGCCCGCATCATTGAGTAGTACAGCTTCGGCCAATCTGAGCAGGATGTCCGCGTGCGTCTCGTTCGGACTGCGCAGGGCTGCGGCGTTGAACAGAACCTCGTAGATCGCCGCATATTGGCTAGCTATCTGTGGGAATTCCCTGTCAGCCAGGAAGTAATTAATCAGCTCATGTAGTCCTACCTCAAGCGTTGGTTCGCTCAAGCGATCTGCTGCATACAGCTCCGTAAGTTGATCCTCAAGTTGCGCCAACGCGGTCGAAGACCAATCACGCTCGGTGACATTATCCGCCAGCCAAATGATGCGATCCTCGTAGTCGTCGCGTTCAACACCGTCGATGAGTTGCTGGAACCACTGCACCCAGGTATAGATCGGTTCAGGCCCATCAGGTGCTGGATTGAGTAGCTGTTCAACGAACTGCTGGTAACTCTGTATTTTGCGCGACGCGGTTTGCAACCTCGCGCGTTGATCGGTCGCCAGTGCGTCAACGCTTGCCTGGGCGGATCTGGCGTGGGCGACGGCCTCGGTTTCGTAGGCAATCTGTAGCAACAGCATGGCCCGTTCTGTTGCGTCCGCCATCTGGCCTGATAACTCAATGGCTCGGTCGTAATCGCGGCGGTGCAGCGCAGCCTGTGCCGACTCCTGGATAGCGCTCTGCGTCGGTTGTACGAGATCGTTCAAGCCTGTGAGAACGCTTTTGGTCTCTTCGTCATCTGTCGGCACAAGCAATAACTCATGCATGAGTGCCCAATCATCAGCCGCGGCTGCCTGATAAGCAAACAAGCGCAGGACAGGCCCTCTTGTACTTTCCATACGGGTCGTCAATAATCGGCCTAGACGATCCCGATTGTTCCGGAAACGCTCCAGCGCGTTCTGCCAAGCCTGCTGCACTTCGTATTGTGCCAGTTGTGTGCTGTGAAAAGCGGTTAACAGCGCAATCCGCACCGGACGCGGTGCACGCATATGTACCAGTTCGGGGTAATTGTCGTCGTTCCAAATGTCACGCCAGCGCTGTTGACGTGCCAACCATTCGATTTGCAGGAAAAGCAAATTCTGTGCATTCGTCAGGTTGTGACGGCGCATTTCATCCAGAGTCACACGCGCTTCTGTCCAGTTTTGTGCTGCCAGTGCAGTTTGGAAGGTGTCGTACAAGCTGCGATAGCTGACGGTCGTTTGCGCAGCAAAGTCAGGACGTTCCGCTTGTAGTGTAAGCCAGTGACCAAGCATCCGCGTGCGGGTTTCACGACCAGATTGGTTGGCATAAAGGGCGTAGTAGCCATTAGGGAAGAGTTCTGCGCCCAGTGTGTGGAAGCCGCCCTTGTCTGGTTTGAAGGTATCGCGCTGAGGTATCTTGGTCTCCCCACTCTTGAAGGTCGCCAGACTCGGAATCCAGAAGCGCCCCAGACTATCAAGCGTGCGGTGCAGACGGGTCGGGGATGTGTCCGTCAACAACCAACGGTCTTCTCTACTTCCGTAAAAGGGCAGAAGCACTGTTTGCTCACCGTTGAGGCGCTCAAATACCTGCTTTACGGTCTCGTTTGCAACCGTTACGCTCTGATTGGTCTCATCCCAAGACAAGATAAATGAAGGTGGTTGCGAAGCGTTAGCGTATAACTCTCGCAGGAATTGGTATCGTTGTGGGTCTTGAATTTCAACTTGATGCGTCACAGACTCTCTGCTCCTTGCGCGATACCTTCCCAGTGCGCTCGCGCCTCGATAAGTGCGCTGGCAACTTTATCAGATTCGTCGGTAATGATGACACGTTCGGCATTGATATTGACACCAGAGTACGTGAAATTCATCGAGCCACTGACGAATATGCGATTTGTAATGAGACCCTTCTCGTGCAGATTAGGGCTGTGCTGTACCTGAATCGTCGGCGCTAGCTTGCGCTCAAAGTCGTCTACGTTACGCCTATCTTGCGCACGTGTCAGAAGCCTTATCATTACGTTACGTTCCGACAACAAGTTCAAGATGGTAGATAACCGCACCGAAGTGGACTCTAGCTCGGGTATCACAGCACGGAGTTGACCGAAAGCGTTATTCAGTAAAGCGACATCGGAGATCCACGGCGAGAACAGGTAAAGTTCTTTACTGTGATACGCCAATTCCAGAGCCAGTGTGCTACTTAGGCAGCGGCGTAATTCCATAGAACTCGTTCGCGAGTTAGATTGGATTGTACGCTCAGGCACGGCTAGAAACCCTTTCGTCATGCAGCAGTTCAGGAATGACCAGTTGAATCCGCCAGGTCAAGCCGTGACGTTCAATGCGTTCGATGCTGGGATAGTAGAATTGCACACCAATTTCGATGTGACTCAGCACCAACCCCTGTACATCTGCCTTGCACCGTTCTAAATCATCCTGGACACATACGACCGTTGCGTGATAATGCTGATAGAGGTTATCCAGCATTGTGTCATACCAGTGTGGTAATGTGTATTCAACGTCTTTTGCCTCACTATCCAACAATTTGAGCAGGAAAGCACGTGAGACATACTCAAGAGGCTGATAGCGCTGATAGACCTCAATACAATGTGGACAACTATCCACGCAATCCATCCAGAGCAGCGATTGCAACAGATTAAACTTCTGCGAGTCGGGGAGGCTATTGCCCTGTGCCAAACCGATACGCGCCAGTACACGATCCAATTCTCCTCGGACGGCATCTAGTTGTAGGGCAGCGACAGCCATCACGCGCATATCAATGGCAATGCCCAGGCGCTGTTGCTCTGAGTGCCACAGTTGCGACAATTGTGCGATCAGTTGATCAGAGTCTGCATCCGAATTCGGACGCAGAAACTTGCTGTTGAGCGTTACCAAGAACGGACGTGTCGCGGCAATACCACGCTTTTCCAGTTGGTCACGTAGGGCATCTCGACTGCGTAGAACATCTTGCAAATCCCGCTGTTGCCGTAACTCAGCGAATGTCGTTGCGAGTTCGGCATCCGACTCACGGATATATCCTGTCAACGTATTGAGCTGAGCCGCGAGTGCCTGGCGATCACAATGCTTGAGGACATCCAAGAACTGCATCTCAAAGTCGTAAGGACGCTGGCTGATGGTCTGAACCATCTTCGAGATAACCCCAACGCCACCGGGCTTTGCCTCGGTGATCCAAATGTCATCTCCAATGATGTCCACCAAAATGTCGTCAGCCTCTACGTCGGGGATTAAACGCGTGAGGGAGGTATGTAATGCTGCACCCAACGAGGCGGCGTAAACCTGGCGCAACCATGCATCCAAACCGACATCGTTATCACGCCATAAAACAGTTTCATGAGAACGTACCGACTGCCAAAGTTTATCATCCTGTTCCCAGCCCATTATGCGAGCGCGGAGTTTACCCCC
>DAOTTW010000029.1:0-6364 GCA_034437615.1 Anaerolineae bacterium
ACGGGGCTGGCCGTTTGCGCTTGCAGCGATCATCAGCGCCCTGTATTTGCGCAGTAGCCTGATTCTGCTGGAACAGTTCGGCAGCATAGCGCAAGTCGGGGTGTATGCGGCAGCGTGGCGCTTTGTGGATGCAGGGGTGTTGCTGGCGCGGGCCTTCTTTGATGCGCTATTCCCGATGTTGGCTGGTTTGGCAGCAGAAGCGGAGCGCTTGCGGCGTTTGTTTCGGCGTGTCCTGCTGGGGCTGGCGTTGGCTGGGGCCGCGTTCGCTGTTGGCGCGTCGTTGCTCGCTGAACCGATCATCAGCCTGACGTATGGCGCAGACTTTGCCGCATCGGTGCCTGTGCTGCGTTTGGCGGCGTGGTCATTGCTGCCACTGCTGCTGAAAAACGGCCTGATCGTCTACCATTACGCGCAGGGCCACGAAAGCCGCGTGAATCGTGTGTTGCTGCTGACGTTGCTGCTGCGGGTTGTGCTCAGCTTGTGGCTGATACCGGCATCGGGCGCATCAGGGGCTGTGTGGGCCAATCTGCTATCGGATGCTGTCGGTGCGCTGCTGTTATCAGTAAACCGTAATGACCCTTTGTGATAATCAATGATACGTATATAATGATCGTCTCGTATGTAATGGAGACAGCAAAACGAGTTCAGATGATTTGTGTAGGGACGCCATTCCTGGCGTCCGCAGTTGGCGGACACGGCAAGCCGTGTCCCTACGAGCATGTGGATTTGTTTTCGTCTATCCATAAGACAAGGAGCAAGACATCATAAGGGACCAGTGGGTTTCACGCGACGAATGGCAACGCAAATTAAGCAATGCGGATGGTGCATGTCCGTTATGTGCATTCATCAAAGCCCAAAACCACACTCAGGAGGACGAACACGGTTTTACAGTGGCCGAGCTAGAGCGCGGTACGCTGCGCCTGATGCGCAATCAGTGGGTGCGTGGTTATTGTATGCTGATCGCCAAAAAGCACTACACCGAGCCATTTCAGATGTATGATGCAGAACGCACGCTGTTCTTCGAGGATATGAGCCGCGCCGCGCAAGCCATGCAGCAAGTATTTGCGCCGGATAAGCTGAATTATGAGCTACTCGGCAATGAACAACCACACCTGCACGTACACCTGAAACCGCGTTACATCGGTGATCCGGTGCCGCATGGTCGTATGCCAGCGAACCGCGAAACCGTCCACCTGTCTGATGGCGACTATTGGCGGCTTGTGGGTGATTTACGCGAGGCACTCGGTATGATCCGTGAGCGTGTGAACGATCCGCTGCTGGTCAATCTGCTGGATAATCAAGGCCGCGTGATAGATTGGCCGCATCCAAAGTCATCCGACAAGCAAATGGCTGTGCGGCGTTATTTAGCATCACGCTTTGAAGCAGGCCGCGAATATACAGAGCGTGAGGTTAACGAACTACTGAAACGCTGGCACATCTTTGAGGATTGGGCGTTGCTGCGGCGCGAACTGTTCATGCATCGCTTTTTGAAGCGCATGAAAGATGGTAGCGCCTATTGGCTGAACGAAAATCCAGAGCCAGAGGCAGCGCCGGATATGCAGCAGGACTCGAAGAATTCAACTTGAACCGCTGTTGCCGAGCGCGTCCCTACAGAATGCGGTTGTAGGGACACCGTTCATGGCGTCCGCCGAAAATCAACTCAGCCCGAAAGCTGATTTGCGTATTGCACCTATCCCCTGCATAATCAACTAAAATGCATCCATCTATAGAACAATCCATAGAACAATGAAACCACGAAGGCACAAGGGGTAGAACCACAGGAAAACGTGGACAGTCAAATTTGACAACAGCGGACGCCAAGAATGGCGTGCCTACGTTTCACAGTGGTCATGTAGGGACACGGCTTGCCGTGTCCACCGCAAAAAACTTTGCGGTCTTCGCGGTTTGGATTGTTCGTGATGCCCATTGGACGCGCAGTAGACAAGAAGAAAGACGCCTGACGTGCACCTGAAACGCCTGCTCAACCTAGCCCCAAGCCTGACCGGAGAGCGTTTACACAGCCTGCCCTTGCTCGTGCTCTACCTGACGGATGGCTGCAATAGCCGCTGTACGATGTGTGACATCTGGCAAAATCCGCGCAAAAATATGCCGCTGGCGCTGGTCGATAGCCTTGCTGATGCCTGTGGTGAATTGGGCGTAAAGCATGTGTTGCTCAGTGGCGGCGAAGCCATGCAGCATCCACAGTGGCCAGGGATTGCAGCGCGTTTTCGTTCGGCTGGGGCGCGTGTGATGCTGCTGACGAACGCGCTGTATCTGCGCAAGCAAGCCGATGATGTGATTGCGAACGTGGATGAAGTCATCGTCAGCTTAGATGCTGGCACCCCAGCGACCTATGAAGCGATTCGTGGCGTGGATGCGTTTGATTTGGTACTGGATGGCGTGCGTGCGCTACGGTCTGCCGGCTTGCCTGTGACCACGCGTAGCACGATTCAACGCCTGAACTATCACGAGATGCCGCAGATCGTTGATACGGCGCTGGCTGTGGATGTTAATACGATTAGCTTCTTGGCGGTGGATGTGGCCAATGATCTAGCCTTCGGCCAGCGTGATCTAGGGCAGCCTGTGCAGGCATCCCCTGCCCTGCAAGCCGACGACATCGACCCGCTGGCGTCTGTGCTGGATGACCTGGAAGCACGTTATGTAGAGTGCTTTCAGAGTGGCCGCATCGCAGAATCCCCGACGAAGCTGCGCCGCACATTGCTGGATTATTTCGGCGCGCTGCATGGCCTGCGTGAATTTGCCGCGCCGCGCTGCAACGCGCCCCATTTCAGCACGGTGGTAGGTGTGGATGGCACCTTGCAACCCTGCTATTTTCTACCAGCTTATGGGCGCTTGCAGCCGCACGGCGCACCCTTGCCAGACGCGATTAACTGGGATGCAGCCAGGCAACTGCGGCAGGCATATCGTCAGGGGCAACGCCGTGAATGTGCGCGTTGTGTCTGCCCTTTGTACAAAAGCCCGCGTAATCTGGTACAAATGTAGGGCTAATGCAGAGCTTTGGACGCTGAACAGTCTGTACTGAGGCATTAACGATGACGTGGTTTGTGATTGTGGCGACGCTCATATTGCTGGGGCTGATGATCCGCTCCTGGTTGATTGTACTGGGCCTCTATAAAGACCCCATCTTTAACGTTTTCGAGCGTTACGGCGAAGAAAGGCTCTACGTCCCGTTAGTGTCGCTGATTTTGTGGACGGGTGCATTTAGCCTGTTCGTATTGGTAACGTTTTTCGGCGTCCAAATGCTAGCAATACCGCTGTTCTTTGCGGCGCTGCCTGCGGCTTACCTTTATCCGTATTTTCGACGTTTCGTTAGACGGCATCACGACTGGTTTATGCGCTATCCACGCTGGTATCAGCGCTTACAGCACATGACCGAGCGTGAAGAACGTCGCCGTTTAGCCTATATGTGGTTGCGCTTGCCCGCTGGAACGCGCCTGATCTACAATGCCAGCGATCAGTATTTCGAGCAGTGGCGCGATCTGGTGCTGCTGACGATTTCGCGCTAAGGTGCTTGGCTCATGTTGCGCCGTTTTGCACGTCGTCTGTTGCCACAAACGCTAAACAGTGTCGATGCCTATGCGCTGTGGGCCGAGCGATACCCAGCGCAGGCGCACAATGCCCTGATGCAAGCCGAACAAGCCGCTATGCTGGCGCTACTGCCGAACCTGAGCGGGCGTGTGGTGCTGGATTTGGCGTGTGGCACGGGACGCTATGGCTTGATTGCGCAAGCGGCGGGAGCGCGGCGCGTGCTGGGGCTGGATAACAGCGCGGCGATGTTGCAGCGGGCCGAATTTGCGCCCCTGGTGCTAGCGACGACGGAGCGCATCCCATTAGCGTCGGCATCGGTGGATGTGATCCTGTGTGGTCTGGCGTTGGGGCACTTGCCGCAATTAACGCTCACGATGCAGGAGATTGGCCGCGTATTGCGGCCCGGTGGTAGCGCGTTGATTAGCGATTTCCACCCCTTTTTGGCGCTGAACGGGGCACAGCGCACATTTCAAGCACAAGACGGCCAAACCTATGCCGTTGAGCATTACCCCCACCTCTATGCGGATTACCACCAAACATCATCGGATGCAGACTTGCGTATAGAAGCCGTGCGTGAGCCTGTGCTGGATGCGGGCACGTCGCCAGTTGTGCTGGTGCTGCATCTGCTGAGAATTTAAGATTTGCGGAAGAAGAGCACATAAACGCCCAGCAGCACACCCATCACCAGCGGCGGCAACAACAGCGAGGCCAACAACCGCGCCAGGTCATCCGCGCCTGCGAAATGACCCCTCACGTTTGACCTCATTGTGAAGTTTGTCCCCGACAAATTAATCCTTAAGCTTTAACACATGCTTTGTTTTATGTCCTTTTTGTCTTTATAGCGTAAGGTTTTTGTTAACCTTGCGTTACCTTCGTAGACGTGTCATAATTCAAGTTACCACATTTTCCTTGCAGTGAATTGAGTGACCTTGATGGCTGACAACGCTGAGCATCAGCATTCTGGATCGAACAAACTAAACAAAAACCAATCCATTCTAATTAGCATCGTCATTATTATTATTATTACTTTATTTATTGCTTTGCTAATATGGAATTACGAAATAGTTGTTGAGGCGATAGGTGCAGCTGCAACCTTTGTTGAGTTTATTGACGCACTGGAAGATATTATCCCTATTTTGGGTTTTATCTGCCCTCCTTTTGCACTTATTATTGTAATTGTAAAAAAACATATATTAATACGTAGTACCTTGATTCTCTCCGCAGTGATATTGTTCGGCGTTTTTGTGGCGGCTAGCATCAGGCAAGAGCCACCAGTCAAAGGCAAAATTGGTATACAGCCAACGGCTACCACCGAGGTAATAGAGACGCCTGGAATGCCGAATTATAGCGCACGCATCGCCACCGAGCAGGTTTGTCCTACCATCGTATGCGATGGCCAGCGCTTTGAGGATGCCATCAGCAATCTGAACGCTGAGATAACCTTTGTGCCCATCGCCCGCACAATCGCTGGGCCATCCAATCAGGTACAGATACAGGTGTCCGTCAGTGCATTGCTCCTAGTGGCGGGTCTGAATTCCGCCTCTGAACAGGCCCTACTGGCGATGCCATCATCAGACGTGTGCTCCCTATGGGTAGAAAAAAGCGCAGTCGAGAGCGCTATGACCACAAATATCTATAGCGATTTACCCTTGCGGGCAGATACAGACTGTAATTGATCATTGTACTTCAAACATCGGAGAAGACTATGAAGCAAATAATTGTCGTGCTGCTGATGTGTGTAGGAGCATTTGGCATCAGCGTGAATACCTTGGCGCAAGCCGACCTACCACGGCTGCGCTTTGTTATCGCAGTAGATCAATCGAAAGGCATGACACACAGCGGGATTGATACCGACGACCGAGAAGACCGCTTCGATATATTGCAAGATTTCACCTTGTTTTTGTATGAACAGCAGCGACTCTTGCAAGATGTTGTGCGTATCGAAGTCGCTTTCGTCTACTTCGATAACCGCCCACATCCACTGCAATTTAATTACCTGGGCGAACCAACATACTGGCTAGATTTGAAGGCATTTGTCGAGCGCAGTCCCAGGCGCATACGTGACGTACTGGATGTGTTGGAAGAAGATGAATGTCGCTTCTGGATCGACAACATTGACTGCTACCAAGAACAAGCTAGCTTTTTTGCTGCTCATAACGAGGTTGCTCGTTTGCTTGATGGTGCCGATGGTCAGGAAAAGCGAACGGTTATCTGGCTGACATCCGGTCACATCGATGCCATATCAACCACCGACATCTTGGAGGCGACAAGCAATAATCTAGACCAAATTTTTGAACGCATCAACCGACCCGGTAGCCGACAAGCGGAGCTATTTAGTTCCGCACATACGGACATTCACGCTTTCTTGATGAACGGTTTCTTCCGTACCACTACCCAACAGGATTGGACAGCGTTTGCAGATGTGTGGAACTTATATGGTCGTGATGGTGGCGATAACCGACTCAGTGTTAGGGACAATTTACTCCCATCACTCACCAGCATCTACAATCAGCAATTGCAAGCACTTGGCCAGCTTGAACGCGTTGACTTTGGCATTGACCTGCAAACACGCGTAATCCCGATATTTGGCTTAGCAAACATCAACGTACCGCCCCTGACGGATCAATTGATTGTTGCCAGCACATTCAGAGGGCCGGGGAACAGTCGGGGCCGTCTGCGCATTGAAGACCCACAAGGTAACGCGATCCAGCCTGTTTACATCGAAAACGATTATGAGAAAAGCGAAGTCTGGCGCATCCCAAACCCAACATCGGGAGAGTGGACTGTTTTCAAAGCGCAAGAGGTGCCTAGCTCT
>DAOTTW010000030.1:0-2960 GCA_034437615.1 Anaerolineae bacterium
CGGTACGTTTGTAACGCTGATGGATGACGCCTGCGGCAATACCCCCCTGACCCAGGATACACTGACCTTCGCCGCAGCCGCCCCACTACTACCCAATGGCGGGCCTTGCAACACAGGCTATTTTGGTTCGAGCGATTACGCAAGCAACCCCAGCACGACGACGCTGGCTGATCTTGCAGGCGAGGACCCAAACGGCACCTGGCGGCTGTACATCGAAGACCAGCGCCCAGGCTTTGCTGGGTCGATGAGCGACATGCAACTGACCCTCAACACGACCGAGCCGCTGATTCGCTTTCAGAATACGTTAGCCATACCGGAATCAGCGACGCGCACAGTGGATGTCGAAAATACGGGCCTGGTTGACAATATCAGCGTAACGTTGGAAAACCTGAGCTACGATGATGGGTCGAATCTGGATATCCTGCTAGCAAGCGATTCACTGGAGGGTGATGGCGTGATGCTGATGTCGGATGCGTGCGCGGGCAGCCTGGAAAACGTCACGCTGACCTTTAGACTGACCGCCACAAAACAACTTCCACAAAGCAACTGCACCTCTGGCACTTATCTGCCTACGAATTACGATACGGGTGATACCGATAAACCTATAGCGTTTACGGGTGGCATCCGCTCCGATCTGCGAGCGTTCACGGGGCGCGTGCGCAACGGCGACTGGACGCTGTACGTCAACGAGGACGCCAGCAATACAGAGTTTGACACGGGCTGGTTGCTGGATTTCGACCTACAATTTAGCGTTGACGATCCGGCTATAGCACTCACAGGCACAGATTTTGTGGGCGATGGCGTGCCCTTCCCATCGGTTGATTGGCAACTCAACAACGTGGGCACTGTCGCATCGGTAGAGGTCGAGCTGGAACTACACCATTCGAGGCCCTCAGACCTTGATATTGTGCTGGTCGGCCCGGATGGCGATGCGGTTACGCTGATGTCTGATGCGTGTGGCGGTAGCCTCGGCTACCCGGAGCCAACGAGCCTGACGTTCACGATGGACGCGACCACGAACCTGCCGGATACATCGCAGATCTGTAGCAGCGGCGAATACCGACCTACCAACTACAGCCCTAGCTTCACTGGGACGGAGGATTGGTCCGACATCGGCCTAACAGGGACACCGGGCACAGATTTAAACATCTTCACGAATAGTGATCCGAATGGCTTCTGGAAGCTATACGTGCGTGATGATGCTGGCTTCCGCACGGGTTTTGTCGAAAGCTGGGGTGTGATCGTGAACCCGCTAGAGCCTGTGCTGAGCATGATAATTGACCCCGACTTTTCTGGCCGTGCCACGCCTTACCCGCTGAGCTTCATCATCGGCGCAGAGGTCGTCGGTAGCGCAAGCCTGGATGTACCGCAGGCCAACAGCATCCCTGTGTTGGACGAGATAGACGTGGCGCTTGATGGTGTTTCTCACGATTACCCGCAGGATTTAGATATTGTACTGGTCGCGCCGGACGGTACAGCGGTGCTACTGATGTCGGATGCCTGTGGTACGCACCCCCTGAACGCCGAACAACTGGGCTTCTCCTCAGAAGAAGCAGAGGCGATCCCGTTGCCAGAGGACAGCCCATGTGACCAGGACACGGCTTACCTGCCGACAGATTACGATAACGTCATCGAAGATAGCGGCGACCCCGATGCCGATACAGATACGCTCCCGGCAGATGCCCCCGCAGGCCCTTACGAGAACTCGTTGACCGCGCTACGAGGAATTGATCCGCGTGGTGAGTGGCTCCTCTACGTCTATGACGATGCACGCGGCGACGGCGGTTACATTCAGGATTGGTCGGTGCGTGTGCAGACATCTCTACTAACGGTGGATTTTGACAACGATACAGCCATCACACCATTGGATGCGGTTTATGTTATCAACCGTTTGCTGAGTCAGGATTTGAGCGCGGACGCCAACAGGGACGACGTTGTGAATCAGGCCGATGTGCTGGCGATTCTCACGCGGTTAGGTCAGACATTACAACCCTAATGACCCTCTGTGGTCCAGGGTTCGTGGCGTGAGTGTAGTGCTAGCGAGTGCGCGTCGCAGCGTCGCCTCCTGCACCCTCAGGTGTGGCATGACGAAGACGCAGCGACCCGCGTTGTTGGCAAACCGGGTTGAGGGACCGCGTGGCGCTGTGGTGTATGCAATGTTCAAGGCACTCGCGGTGCAACCTCTTTATGACAGCACGCAAGACCCAACGCAGGTCACAATTGTATTTGGCTTTCGAGAAGCTCCGCTTGGGGTTATTGTCCTGCGTGGGGCGTGTGCAGAGGTTGGCGGCTGTTGTGCCGCTCGCTCGTGTGCCTGCATCCGACGTTCTTTCCATCGGGAGTAAAGCGAGCAACCGTCATTCTGCACATCGATGTAAGCTGGCCCCCGCGAGGTGTTGCCTCGGCGGCCCCTCAGTGGGGACCATCTTACATAGCACAGCTAAACCGCTGTGCAGGCTACGCCTGGGCTGCCCGCTGTAGCGGGCACAGCTTGCGCCGCTGGCGAAGCTGTTTGTCCGCTGCGCGAACGGTGCTGCCGCTGTAGCGGCATGTGTGAGTGCCACAGTAAGCTGTTTTTGCTACGCCCGCTGTCCGCCCTGCTGGCCAATCAGCCCTACGCGTGTTGACGTAAACGATGGGGCAGCACCCCAAAAATTTGAGGGTAGACCAGTCAGGTTTGGGGCAGTTTTAGGGGGAAAATCGGTGAGTAATCACCAATTTATACCCAATTTGGCGAGTTCCAACACTGTTTTTCGCATTATTTCTGCGACTTTCAAAACGGAAATGCACCCTTGCAGAGTGGGCTACTTTAAAGTATTATATAGGAGCCGTACTTAATTATTTATCGTCCATTGTAAAAAGTGCAGTACAAAATTTAATGATATTTATTTGCTATATTCAAGGCTTAAGTCAGTTGTCTACTCATGACTTATTACCTACCCTTACATGTTATATGTCCC
>DAOTTW010000031.1:0-5541 GCA_034437615.1 Anaerolineae bacterium
TCTATGGCCAGCAGCCCGTCGCGGATGTCTGCGCTATCGGCGCTGTTCTGGCAACGGATGGCCGTAGCGTACAACCACATCACCGTGTATGCCTGCACCGAGAATTGATCCGGCGAGAAGCCATATTCTGCCTCAAACAGATCAACGAAATGCTGGCTACTCTCGGTTGCGTCCGTCTGATTGATATTCCACGACGCCCCAACGACCAGGCCCTCAGCGGCTTCGCCTGCCTGCTGAATGACATCCGGCGCATTAAAGCCGTTGCCGCCCAAAATCAGGCCCTCATAGCCCAATTCACGCGCCTGTAGGATGATCTGCACCCCTTCACGCGCCAACGCAGATACAACCAGCGCATCCGGGCCTTGAGACAGCAGCACGGTTAGCTGTGGGTTGAAATCCACATCGCCGCGCGCAAATGTGGCCTCGTCCACGATCGTGATGTCGCGCTGTCGCAGCGCATCAACGAACACATCGTAGCCGCTAAGCGTAAAATCATCGTCATCGCCATAGAGGACCGCGACTTCTCGCAGGTTCAGCGGCTCCTGCACGGTATCCAGCATAAACGGTATCAGCACTTCTTCCGGCAGGTTGCCACGAAAGACGTAATCGCCAATATCGGGGATGCCAACCGCTGATGTGGTCACGCCCATGACAGGCACGCCCTGCTCTTGTGCAATCGGGTCGGCGGCAAATGCCTCTGTGGATAGCGACGGGCCGAACACGAACGCCACGTCGTCTTGATCTAGCAGCTTGGTCATAGCGGAGATGGCCTGCTGTGCATCGCCCTCGGTATCCTCATAGATGACGGTTAACTCGCTATCACCCAGATAGCCCGCTGCGTTGATTTCCCGCACAGCCAGATCAACGCCTTGCTGCTGCGGGATGCCGTAAATCGAGATAGGCCCGGTCAGGCCCAATGGTGCCCCTGCTGGAATCATCTCTGGCAAGGCTTGCGGCGTCTCGCACTGCTCCCATAGTCCGATGGGCGGCCTGCTGCTTTCGCTGTCTGGTGCTTCGGTTGCCTCTTGTGCGTGGGCCAGCGCACCTAACGACAAGCACAGCAAGCCAACCAGTAGCATACGGATGCGGGCTGTGTGCCATTCCTGCGTGATCGTAGCGATTGTGCGCATAAGAATGTCCTTTGTTTAGGGATACAGATAAATCAAGCAGCGTCTACAGGCTATAGGCTAACTATGAGCAGCACAGCAACGCCCCATAAGCAGCGGGTCATACACACAGCAGATGTGCCTGGCAACAGTTAACGCCCATCGCCGCTGTCTGCATCTGCATCAGCATCATCTGGCGTTTGGTCGGTCACCTGTTGCTGTGACTGCGACTCGGATGTAATGCCTACAGGCGGCTCGTTCTGCTGGGTATGCGAATTGTGCCCGTTTTGCTCATTGGTTTGCGCTTGCTTGATGTGAAGGTCGCGCTGTGGGAACGGAATCTCGATGCCGTGCGTCTTGAAGGCATTCGCCACCATGTAATGCAAATCGCTCTGTGTGCCCCAGCGTTTGTCGTTATCCGCAACCCAGGCCCACAACACGAAATCCAGGCTACTATCCCCAAAGCCCAGGAAATACGCTGCGGGTGGCGGGTCCTCCAAGATAAGGCCATGCTTGGCGGCGGCTTCCTCCAGCACCTTACGCACCTGTGTCGGGTCGCTGTTGTAGCTGGCCCCCACCCGCACCTCAACGCGCTTGCGCTCTTGCTCTGTGTTGTAGGTCGTGACGGTTGAGGTCATCAGTTCTTCGTTCGGGATAATCATATCGACGTTATCGAAGCGGTTGACCACCGTTGAGCGAATGTTGATGTGCTTGACGACGCCGAAATCCGAGCCGATCACAACCACGTCCCCAGGCCGCACGGATTGCTCTAGCAGCAACACAATGCCGCTGACGAAATTACCGACGATACGCTGCAAACCCAGACCCGCACCCAACGATAGGCCGCCCGCAATCGCTGCCAGCGTCGCCGGGCTGAAGCCTAACGTATTCAATGCAGCCACGATACTGATAATTAAGAACAGATAGCGCGTGATCGTCAGGATAGAATTAACGAGGCCGGGGTCGCTCTCAAAGCGTGCGAAGCCCACCCGCATAATGTCTTGTATAACCCAACTAAACACGTAAAACGCATAAAAAACCAGAAATGCGCCGATCAAATTGCCCAGCGTGATATTCGTGTTGAACAGCATCCCCAAGCGGATTTGCAGCACTTCATCCACGTTCAGGAATGAGAGCAAGGCAAACGTCAACGTCAGCGCAAAACCAGGCGCAAACAAGCCACGATGATAGCGTGCAACCCCCTGCCGCTTAAACACAGCATAGAGCACCGTCATGAAGCCCTGATACGCCAGCAACACCCAGAAGATATTGATGGAATAGAACAGCAAGCCGACTATGCGGCCCTGCGTTTGCAACAGCGCCACCACCGCATAACTCAGCAGCAAGCCCAACAGCGGCCAATCCAGTTGATCCAGCGCTGGTAACCCGCGATTTAGCACCAGGTCACGGGTTTCCTGCGTGCGCCCACGCAGCAAGCGTCGCGTCAAGCGCACCATCTGACGATGAAAGACAATCGACAGCAAATAGGACAGCGCCACGATTGCAGCGAGGACAAGCAACTGAAATACGACATCCGGGCGTTCCAGATAGGCCAGCAGGACGTTAATCTGCTCAGTCACGACGCTAAAGGCATCGCTTGTTGTGCTTGCGGCGGCGGTTTCCTCTGGTTGCATGTGTACGTCTATCCCCTGACTGGTATAACTGCTGACTGGCAACTAACTAAATCTGGGACTGCGGTTCGTCATTGGTCTGATGCTTCGGCGGTGGCTTCTGCGGATTCGGTTGGCTGCGGGTCCGTCACCGTTTCCGTCGTTTCGACGGGCGGTGTGGTCTCCGTCGGTACGATGCCATTCTGCTCATTCACCCTGTCAACGAACATATCAACCGCCGCATCAGGCGCTAAATCGCCCCTGAGCACATCCGTGTATACAGCATCACCGAATTCAAGCACCGGCTCGGCTTCAGGCACGTTTGGCAGAATCGTAGCGCGTGCGACCTGCTCTTGTACTGCCGATAGGACGCTATCCGCTTCGATTTCAACGTTTACATTCGCCGGGAAGCGCTCCGTCAGTGTAAAGAGCCGCTGCTGATTCTCGGTATTCGTGGCGAATGCCATAAAATCGCTCAGCAGTTGCAGGCGTTCAGAGTCGGCCTCTGCGTTGGTTGCGGCGGTGCTGGCGTCCGTGCCGATGGTTGCATTCAGCATCAGCGCGTCTGTGCGCAGGATCGGTGACGCCGCACCGACGGGGCCAACAGGCAACGCGCTAAGCCCGACATTACGTTGGCCGAGGCTATCCTCAAAGCGCCACAACAAGCCTGACGAACCAATGTAGTAGGCCGCTTCGCCCTCCTGGAAAGCATCTCGTATAGCTTGTACCTGCGTATCTATCATGAAACCAGGCAATTCGTCTGCCCTTAAGAGCCAATCCAGCCATTGCGTCATGCCCTCGTTGCGGTCTACAGCCAGCGCTAAATCGGGATCGAATAAATCGCCGCCAAAGGTGCTAACGCCCCAGTACGCTGCTTCAAATGTCGGCGCAATGGCGACCATACGCCCCTCAGCCGCTTCGGTAATCAGGTCATCCAGTGTGCGTGCCGGATCGGTCACTATGGCGCGATTGTAGAACATTACGGTCAAAGACAGCGAAATAGGCACACCGTAGGTGCTATTTTGGTACGTTAATGCGTTCAGCGTCGCAGGCACAAACTGCTGCACGCCGTCGATCTGCAAGGGCTGAGTCAAACCCTGTGAGGCTAATTCGTATACCCAGCGATCTGATAGTATCAGTAAATCTGGCTTCAGATTAGAGGCGTGCAGAACACGGTAGCTGACGACGAGTTCGGTTTGAGTGCGAAATTGTGTTGTCGCAACGTTGACATCCGGGCAGCGTTGCTCGTAGCGCTCGATGATTTGCTCTAATGCGATGCGGTCCTGGGACGGCCAACTGTGCCACAGCCGCACCTCACCAGAAAAGCCGCAGGCGTCATTATCTGGTTCATCCGGTTCAAAGCCTAGCGCCGCATTGATTGTACTCGTAAATTCGCTCGCTGCTTTGGTGATTTCGACTGATCCATCAAGTATCTGACGATACAAGCGCTCGCCGTCTTGAAGGATTTGCACCATGCCAGGGGTATTGACTATCGGAAGCGATGTGCGTGCCTGCGTCATGAAGCCGTTGATAATGGGATACGTGCGCCCATCAAGCCCCGGCACACGCACATTCGTCGGTATGTGGCCTACTTCACGCGCAAGGCGCAGGCTGTTCGTGTTGTTCGTCAGGAATTGTGCCAGCGCTAGCGCCGCCCGTGTGTTGTTGTGTGCGGAGGCGTTATTGAATAAAAAAGCACGCAGATGCAACAGCGGCCCCGCAGACCCACCCGGCCCCGATGGTAAAGGCGCGATGCGGATATTGGCTTCCGGCCCCATTGCCGCACGCAAAGCAGGCAAATCGTCCGGTGTGCCGACGTAATAAGATACGCGCCCGGATGTAAACAAATCCACCAGCGTCGCTTTATCGCTCGTCAAAAACATGCCCGTCGAATTTTGCGCGGTATTCAGCCAGTTCAGCCAGCTTGCGAAGGCACCCCGGTCCAGCGAGACCGCACCGCGCTCGTCAAAGATGCGCCCACCGTAAGCGCGTACCCCCCAAAAAGCGCGATCAAACTGGGTGGTCATGGCCGTACCGAAGCCATCCGCAGCCTGTGCCAGTAGCGCCGTCAGCGAATCCGGCAACGTCTGCACCTGATCCGCGTTGTAATACAGCGCAACCGGGCTGAGCGCATACGGTATCGCATACGTAGAGCCTTCGTAAACCGTGTTCTCGACTGCCGTCGATAAATACTGTGAGAGCGACGGCTCATAACGCTCAAGCGGCTGGATCAGGTCAGCGTCCGCCAATTCCATGATCCATGTGCTATCGCCAATGAACAGGTCCGGCCCCAACGATAGCTCCGCCGCTGCTCGATAGCGTTGCAGCATCTCGCCTTGCGGCACGGTCAGCGCACTAACCTGTATCTCCGGGTTGATCTCCATGAAGCGCTCGACCAGTTCATCCAACACGGCCATGCTCGCGTCGTCGTCGTGCCAGAGGACAATGCGGCCACTCGCGGCGCTGTCATCAGCGGCTGAGCAGGCTGCCAATATCAAACTCAGCACAAGCAACCAACATACAGGGGTGATTCGGCTTATTCGGTACATAGCTCGCTTTTCGGGTAGCAGCACGGGAAAAGGTAGCAGCATACAATAGCATAGTCGTGCGTTTTTTGGAAGCGGACGCAGCAAGCCGCGTCCCTACACAGCGTAACTACTCAGGCAGGCATGTTTTGCCCGCAACTCGGCCCTCACCCCCTCATTCCCCCTCTCCCGACCGCCGCTACGCGGCTAGGAGAGGGGGAGGTACGCTGTTAAAAGCCCCTCTCCCAGTGCCAAAGGCACGTTCGGGAGAGGGGTTTGGGGTGAGGGCTGAGTAGTTAC
>DAOTTW010000032.1:0-3355 GCA_034437615.1 Anaerolineae bacterium
TTGACCGCGTTCATATACAGCGAATACTTGCGGCGGATGGCGTCTTCGGGGTCCACATCGGGGTCATAACCTGTCTGCGTGATCTGTGTGAAGCCCGCATAGCGCAACGCCGCCATGAGCTTATCCGCGTCGTACAGGCACTTATGCTCACCGTGCTGATACACCGCGTAATTCAAGTGGTCGATGCGGCTGAGCACCTGCGGCGGCGTGTGTGGCATCCGGCGCGGCAAAGCCAGCAGATCAAAATAGGCGTCGTCGCCCTCGACATAAGCCGCAAACACCGCCGCAAAATCCGGTATGGCCAACCGCAACACACCGCCCGTCGCCAGCAGCCGATAGCACTCTTGCAGCAGCGCCAGCCCTTCAGCCGCTTGCAGATGTTCCAGAAAGTGCGACGAATAGATATGAGCACAACTGCCAGCAGCCAGCGGCAGCGGACGGCGCAGATCATAGGCGATGCAGGTAGCACCGGCCAATGTGCGCTGATCGAGATAGCTCTGATCGAACAAATCGACGTTCACCCATCCGGCTTTGACCGCCGCGCCGGAGCCTAAATTCAGCTTCAGTTCACGCTGAGGCTGCACAGCGTCGAATTGCGCTTGTGCCTGCCGCACCACGCGGGCTAGCCTGCGCTCAAACAACAGGTTTTGCAGCGCGGACCGCATCCAGGGTGTTTGTCGTGCCATATAGCCCTGCCATACGCGGCCCAGGCGCTTTTTCGCTGCGTCTTTCAGGCCGACAGGCAGCAGGTGCTTAAGCCGACGATATACGGCGCTCATGGCGTTTTCTCCTGTGTCTTGGGCCTGTCTTGTGTCTTGGGCCTGTCTTGCGTCTTGGGCCTGTCCTGCGTCTCGCTGCGCACAGCCTCTAGCTGCTGCGTCGTCCAAGCCAGCCGGGGGCGCACGATACCGCCCCAATCCCCGAAATACGTGTTGCGGTCCTTGTCTGTATCCAGCACATCGAAGATCAGCACATCGTCCACTTTAAACAAGCGGCTGCCTTCGTCCTCCATAAAGAGCAAGCGCACACGATAGCTGCCCTTGTTCAGCAGGAAGGCCGGCAGCTTGCACACACTGCGATACAAGCCCTGCGCGAAGACCTGGCCATGCCAATTTGGTTCTTGTAACGTCGCAGAGCTAAAGACGACCACGTTTTCCTCGTTGGTGACGGTGATGCTCAGCAGCAGGCGGCTATGGGGGCGCTGATTGATGTACTCGAAGGCCATACTAGACGCTGTATCCACGCGCAGAATGTCGTCGGGTGTGCCGCCATCGGGGTAAATCTCGGCCTTGTACATGCTGATCTGGTTGACGCTGGGCGCTGTGCGCTGGTCCGGCCAATGCTTGTAAGTGGATTTTGACACGGTGGTACGCAGATATTGCGCGATGACATCATGCGCTGGGCCATCGGCCACAATCTCGCCATGATCGACCCACAGCACCCGCGTACATAGCGCCTGCACCGCCGCCATGTTGTGGCTCACAAACAGCACCGTGCGCCCTTCGCTGGCCACGTCGTTCATCTTGCCCAGGCATTTCTTCTGGAAGGCCGCATCCCCTACCGCTAGCACTTCATCAACCAGCAAAATTTCAGGTTCAAGATACGCGGCAACAGCGAAGGCCAGGCGCAGATACATACCGCTGGAATAGTGGCGCACAGGCGTATCTATGAACTGCCCCACGCCGGAAAACGCTACGATGTCGTTAAATTTCGCGTCGATCTCTGCGCGGCGCATCCCGATAATCGCCCCGTTCAGATAGACGTTCTCGCGCCCGGATAGCATCCCCTGAAAGCCCGTGCCCACCTCTAGCAAGGAGCCGACGCGCCCGCGCAGGCGTGCATGGCCTGTGGTCGGCGTGGTGATGCGCGTGAGGATTTTCAGCAGCGTACTTTTGCCCGCGCCGTTATGCCCGACGATGCCGACGACCTCCCCTGCCTGCACATCAAAGCTGACGCCCGTCAGCGCCCAGATGGTCGCAGGTGGCTTGCGGGCCTTGCCGCCCAGCAACGCCCGCACACTATCACGCAGGCCGCGCAACCCATCCTTCACGCCCTCAGCCAGCGATTTATGCTCGTGGATGTCGGCAATGCGGTACTGTTTGCCCAGGTCACGCACTTCGATGATCGGTTCCTGGGCGTCCGTCGGGTTGTCTTGCTCTGTTGTCGCTATCGCGTCGGTCATATCAGGTGCCACCCTTCGTCACGTTGCTTGATGACCTTCGCAGGCACGCCGACGGCTGTGGTATTCGCCGGGATGTCTTTTGTGACGGTGCTGCCTGCGCCGACGATGGACCAGCGCCCCACCGTCAGCTTTTCGATCAGGTTCGCGCCCGTGCCCACGTAAACACCCTGCTCTAGCGTCACATTGCCAGAGACATGCACACCCGGCGCAAGCGTCACGTAATCATGCAGCACAACGTCATGACCGAGCGTACAGTCCAGGTTCACATGCACATGCTGACCAATCACAATCTGATTCGTCAGCACACACCCGGCTGTGATGATGCTGCCCGGCCCCACCTGCACCCAGCGCGTCAACAGCGCGTTCGGGTGTATCAGCGTCGCAAAAGTCGCGCCTGTGGCCTGTGCGCGTTGAATGAGTTTGTGCCGGTGTTGCGGCGCACCCACCCCACAAACGACCTGTATAGCGGCGTTATCTGCCTGCTGTGCATCAGCCAGCCAATCGAAACCGCCCAAAATCGGCTTATCATTGAGGATCGTACCTGCCGCTGCATAGTCGGGGTCTGCAATGAATCCGAGCATATCGTACTGCGGCTTTTGCGCGTTGATGGCGTCCACCACATCCAGCGTTTCACGGGCGAAGCCGCCTGCCCCGATAATGACTAACTTCTGCATGGCTATAACCCCGCTAAATCAGGCGTAATCGGCAAAATAATGCTCCTGACGCTGAAAATAGTAGAGGCCGCTGACGAACAGCACCATCGGCACCACGATCATCGTCGCAATCAGCCAGCCCGAAGGCGCGTTTCGCGCCAGTAGCACCCAACGAAACGACTCAATCACCCCCACCAACGGATTCAGCGCATACAGCGCGAACAGCGTATCGTTCAGGCGCTCACGGATTTCGGCCAACGAATACACAACCGGCGTCGCATACATCAGGAAGCGCACCAGATATTGCACGATGTAGGCCGTATCACGGTAACGCACATTCAGCGCGGAAAACCAGAAGCCCATGCCCATCGCCGTGATGCTCAGTAACGCCAGCAAGGGCACAATTAAGATCAGGCGCTCAAGCGGAATCGCAAGGCCGTAAAGCAGCATCAGGCCCAGCATAATCAACGCCGAAATCAGAAAATCCGGCAGGCCACCCAGCACCGACGACATCGGCAGG
>DAOTTW010000033.1:0-13667 GCA_034437615.1 Anaerolineae bacterium
GGATAACCCGGACAACCTGCAACACTGGCAATCCGGCCTGCAAAGCGTCGAACACATCAGCGGTGAACCGAATCAGGCTGGGGCAAAATCGAAGATGGTGTTTGATGAGAACGGGCGCACCATCGAGATGGTCGAGACGATCACGAAGCGCAACTTTCCCGATGAATTTGATGCCGTATACGAGACAGAAGGCGTCTATAACGTTCAGGAGAATCAGTTCATCGCAGACGCACCGGATAAAACGCGCTGGGTCAGCGTCAGTGAGTTTCAGTTCAGTGGCTTCATGCGGATTATGGCCTTCTTCATGGGTGGCACGTTCCGCAAGCAAAGCGAAAAGGTGATGCAGGATTTCAAGCGCTTCGCAGAGAACGCGAAATAAGCGCATACAGGGCGGGAAACGCCCCCGCCCGACCACCAAACATCAAGCAAGGGCCGCTTGCAAGGCGTTGATTTGTTCTTGCTCAGCATCACGCAGCGCCAACACCTGCTCCGCCCATTGTGCCCGTAGCTCAGTTGCGGCGTCCTCACCTAACGAAAAATCGTCGTCCATACGAGCGCGGATTTCCTGCAAGCGTGCGACGATGCCTTCACGTTCTGCTTGTGCAGCCTGACCCTGCTCAACGAATAGCGTGTGATTGTTGCGCATCAGGTCACGCGCTTCTGCAAAAGCTGGCACGCTAGCGGGCAAATGTGCCTCCGCCAATTGCGTCCAGCGTCCAGCCAATGCACGATAGGCATCGGCAATCGGCTTCAGGGCAGGGCGTCCCAGCACATCGGCGGCGGCATCCAGGCAATCTGCAAAACGCGCACGCTCTGCCCCTGCGCCATTTTCTAATTCCAGGCTGTTAAAGGCGCTCGTCATCCCCGCGTACATCTGTGGCCCGACCGGGAAAATCTTCTGCCAGCTTTGGCGGTCGCCTCGTTTGGTCAGGCAATCTGCCCAGCGCGTCATGCCCGCGTAGCCGATGCTTTTGGCGGCTTGTTTGACAGGCACATCACCGTTAAATAGGCGTACCGTATCATGCAAGCCCTGCTCAATTGCGCTCGGCAAACGATCCAGATTTACGTCATCCACAGCCACCAGCTTGTAGCGCGTCTTCTTCGTCACACCACGCGCCGCCAGAAAATCGGCTGCGGGTAGCGTCTGCGGCACACCCGCCCGGTCCGCTATGTATACGCTGTTGCCATCATGCCCATAGGCCACAACGGGAATCATCAGCCACATGTCGTCCTTGCGCGGCCCGATGCTATACGGCAAGCTGAACATATCCACCCACACCAGCGCAGGGCGTCCGCTTTCCAGCACATCAAGCAGGTGCTTGTCGGCGGCGGCGGGCTTGGCTGTCTGCCGCACATCCTGCACGATGCCGAGGCGCTGCATCAGCGTCTCGAACGGGTCGAAGGTGTTGCGCGTCAGGATGGCCACATGCGGGTCGTAGCCCTTATAGGCAAAGCTGAAGTAGCCCACCGTAATACCGCCACTGATGCCAAGCAGCAGCGCCTCGCTGATTTCATGGCCCTGATAGCTCAGCAGATTATGCAGGCTGCCCGTCTCATAGTGGCGTCCGTTGAATTGGGTGTAGTTTTCTAGCATGACCATGATGCTGCGTTGCTCCTGTCTGATGTATACGAGAAGTTAGCTTATGCCCGTTATTATAGAAGATATGCAGGTGAAAGCGCCCAATTTGTGACATAGGCGCAGGTTGTGCGCTATATGGTGCAAGCGCTGCGTGGGTGATGTATCATAAAGCTCAAAACTGCACGAGGACGGCAAAAGACCATGAGTGATACAATTCGCGTGATGTTGGTGGACGATCACGATTTACTGCGGCAGGGTATGGCCCTATTTCTGAAAACGCGCGACGACTTAGAACTCGTCGCAGAGGCCGAAAACGGCGCGAAAGCCGTCGAGCGGTGTAAGCAACTGCGGCCCGACGTGGTGCTGATGGACCTGATGATGCCGGAGATGAACGGCGTCGAGGCCACACGCCAGATACGCGAGTGCTGCCCGGATACACAGGTCATCGTGCTGACCAGCTTCGATCAGGATAACCTGGTAAGCGAGGCGATCCAGGCTGGGGCGCTGTCTTATTTGCTGAAGAACGTCAGCACGGACAAACTAGCCGAGGCCATCAGAGCGGCCCACAGCGGCGAGGCGACCCTCTCTAAAGAGGCGACACAAGCGCTGGTCAATGCGGCACAGCAACCTAAAGCCATCGAGTATGACCTGACGCAACGCCAGCAAGATGTACTCGCGCTGATGGTGCAGGGCAAGACCAACCACGAAATCGCCCATGAGCTGACCATCAGCATCTCTACCGTCAAGAAGCACGTCAGCAACATCTTATACGCGCTCGGCACGGATAGCCGCACGCACGCCACCGCCATCGCCATCCAAAACGGCCTGATCCAAGACCCGAACGCACCCTAGCACACAGCACAAAACAGAAAGCAACACACCATGAGCTTAAGTATCGGTATTGTGGGCCTGCCTAACGTCGGCAAGAGCACCCTGTTTAACGCCCTGACAAAAGAGCAAACGGCACAGGCAGCTAACTATCCCTTCTGCACCATCGAACCCAACAGCGCGATTGTCCCCGTACCGGATGAACGGGTCGATGCGCTCGGTGAACTGGTCGAGGTGCCGCGTGTCATCCACGCCACGATTGAATTTGTCGATGTGGCTGGTTTGGTGAAGGGTGCCAGCCAGGATGAAGGGCTGGGCAACCAATTTCTCGGCAATATCCGCGACGTGGACGCGGTTTTGCATGTCGTGCGCTGCTTTGACGACCCCAATGTGGTGCACGTCAGCAAAACGCTGGACCCACGCGACGACATCGAGGTGATTAACACCGAGTTGGCGCTGGCGGATATGCAGCAGCTTGATAAACGCATCGAAAAGCTAGCGCGTCAGGTCAAGGGCGATAAGAGCTTGCAACCACAGCTTGATATAGCCCATGAGCTAATCGCATACCTGGGCAGCGGCTCTATGCTGAGCGCCTACGAGGGGCGCGACGATGATGCGTTTATAGCGCTGAATCAAGATATGCGCTTCCTGACTGCAAAGCCGATGCTGTATGTGGCCAATGTCGATGAGGATAGCGCCACGACAGGCAATCCGTTTGTCGAAGCGGCGCAAGCGCTTGCGACAGCGCAAGGCAGCGAGCTGGTGATGCTGTGTGCACAGCTAGAGCAGGAAATGGCCGGACTCAGCGACGACGAACGCACCGAGATGCAGGCATTGTATGGCTTGCAGTCAAGCGGGCTGGATAAGGTGATCCGTGCGGGCTACGAGATGCTCGGCTTGATTAGCTACTTCAGCTATAACGAGGATGAAGCCCGCGCCTGGACCATCCGCAAAGGCTGGACCGCACCGCAGGCCGCAGGCGTCATTCACACGGATTTTGAGCGCGGCTTCATCAAGGCCGAGGTCATCCCCTACAAGATTTTTCAGCAGCACGGCAAGCGTAGCGCCATCCGCGACAAAGGTTTGATGCGCATTGAAGGCAAGGAATACGTGGTGCAGGATGGCGATGTAATCCAGTTCCGCTTTAACGTCTAACGGGTGATAGCACCACAATAAGACGCAGAAGCGTGTCCCTACGATACCCTGTAGGGACGCCATTCTTGGCGTCCGGGGCGGTTCATCCACTGATTCCCTGGTGCTGTGGCCTAACCCCGGACGTTCGTACTGGCCGTACAGTCTGATTTACGGCGCGAATTTCGAGCAAGTTATGCTATGCTTAGCTTAACGAGAACCCTTTATCAGAATGCGTGAGTTACGAAAAGTTGCTTATGATACAAACACGCCGTACCTTCCTGCTATTATTCGCAATCACCGCCTTGTGCGGTATGATAGTCACTGGCTTCAGCCTGTTGCTGGGTGCTGCGACGTTCGGTAGCGCGGTGCAGCTTGGCCTGGGCTTTAGCGCCATGATGATTCCGGTTTACGCGCTGGAATTCGGCGTGCTGGCCTATTTTCATCGGCGTGCCACACGCGGCAAATCCAAAGACGGCAGCACCAGCAGTTACCAACAGCGCAGCGTCGAGATTGATCTGCCCTACGATGAAGCCTTCGTGCTGGCGCAAGCTGCCGTTGCATCGCTGACGGGAACGCGGCTGAAAGTCATCGGTGGCGATAAGATCAAGGCGCGTGTGAAAGAGGCCGACCAACGCACAGGCCACATTCAGGGCCGCACGCGCTCGCACTGGTGGTTTATCCCCAGCATCTATGAGGAAATGCGCATCGACATTCAGCTAGAAGCCGTCGCGCCGCACGTGACGCGCATACACATCAGCAGTAAGCCGCGCCTCTCGACCGTCGTCTTCGATTTTGGCTACAGCCTGAACAACGTGAACGGCATCGCGCATTATCTGCGGCGGGCGGTGGCCGATGATGCGATAGACGCAGCAACCCACACCCGCTTGAGCGCTGAGGGCGACCAAGCGCAAGCACAACCAGGCCCGCAACGCCGTAAGCGGTCAAACCGCAGCGAGTAAACACACTGACACATCAGGAGCAATACACCATGAAAATGATTCGCATTGCCGCTTTGTTAGGGCTGTTACTGCTGGCCATCAGCGCAAACGCGCAGGTCAGCAACCCCACAGGCGTCGGCGGCACGACCTTACAGCAGACGCCCGTCTACGCCGCGCCGGATTTCCTGGCCAATAGCCCCTTTAACGACCCGCTGCCCGCAAACGTGTTCGTGAATGTGGTCGCACGCGATAACGCATCAACCTGGGTGTTCATCCGCTACAACGGCCCACTGAACCCGACTGCTAGTGGCGCGTCGGGCACAGGCAGCGGCTCCGGCGGTGATGAAAGCAGCGAACCCGAAATCGTCAATTATGAGGGCTGGATTCCGGCTAGCACGGTCTCTATCAACGGCGCTCTGCCGTTAGGCGTGGCGACGGGCACGGTGATCGACGCCGACCCAACGACCTACCTTGAGCCGAACGCGCTGACCAGTAGCCGCATTGTGCGCCCCACCTATGTCGTCAAGCAAGGGGATACCGTTGTGATTTCCACGCGAGATACCAGCGGCGCGTGGTATTTCTTGCGGCGGCCTGATGGCAAATACAACTGGATGTGCGCCAATGACATCCAGATCACCAGTGGTAGCATTGCTAACGTGCCCGTGTGGACCATCGTCCCCTCGGACCCCTCGCCATGCGGCAGCGACCCCGTACCACCGCAGCCACCGCAGCCACCGACAACGCCGCCCGACACGCTGATGGGCACCGTGCTACAGCAGACGCCGTTGCTGATCCGCATCTTTAACTCACCGACGCAGGTCAACAGCGTGCCAGCCAGCGCACAACTCGCGGTATTGGCCTATACCGATGCGTCTGTGCGCTACTATCTCGTGCGCTATAACAATCAATTGGGGTGGGTGGATGCAAGCCGCGTCTCCGTGACCGCCTTGCCGCCAGAGGTCTAGGCCCCAGGGCGTCCCTACGATTTACAGGCGTTTTGTGCAAGGCTATCCCAACAAAATAATTGACACGGTTTGCGGACACGGCTCGCCGTGCCCCTACGAACGATGCCCTGTAGGGACACCCTTCTGGGTGTCCGAGCGGCGTCAGCCGCATTGCTGGCCTGAGTCGTTACCGTTTTATAGGGGCGCAGCACGCTGCGCCCTGTGTGCCTACGCCCGCGCTTGGTTCCAGGGCATCCGCGCCAGCAACAAGCCCATCATGCAGGTGCCACTCAAGCCCGCATACGTCAGGCCCGCCCCCACAAACGCCGACACCGCATAGAATGCCGGGTTGACAACGGTGCCAAGCACCACGCCCGTCAGTACCAACGACCCGGCGGCCACGTGCACCTGCTGCTGAATGGGCAGGGTAGCGCGAGTGCTGCGATACACCGGGAAGCCGGCTTGCTTCCAGGCGTTGATGCCACCTTCCACGTTCACGATGTTATCCAGCCCCAACGTGTCGAGCCGCTGGCAGGCTTGTGAGCTGCGGTTGCCGCTAGCGCAGTGCACATAGACATGCTTGTAACCCTTCAGCGTGTCGATGTGGCGCTTGATGTCATCCAACGGGATGTTTGATGTGCCTTCGATGCGCTCGCCCTGATATTCACCTGCTGTACGCACGTCTAAGATAATGGCTTCGCCTGCACGGTCCTGCTGCATCACATCACGTAATTGGCTCACCTGAATACTTTGCATTGTTTCGATTACCCTTGTGTTGTTTGCATTGCGATTGCTGTCAAATTTCCGTACATAACAGTATATCTGGCGCGTTGCGCAGCGGCTAGCGGTATTTATTTATGCGTGACATAAGTGCGGCCTTCGGGCTGATGGGTTGGACTACAAAAGGGCAACACCGCCGACAAGAGAAATGGGGCCGCACTTAGCCTATCACATGGAAATACAGCGGCAACGTATAGCTATCGCCTGCGGCCTGCCCGTTGATGGTCAGGGGCAGGCGTTGCCACGTCTGCGGATGATAGAAGCCGATGCGAATCTCATATTGCTCGTTGCCCTGCGGGATGTCTGCCAGCACGTCGGGGTCGTCCAGTATAAACATGCGCTTATCCAGCACGAATTCGCCCGCGTCCCATAGGTGCGTACCGTAGTAGCCGTGCTGACTCGGCATCACGAACGCATCCCAGTTGTAATACAATTCGCCGTCTGCGCGGTTAATCAGATGCACGAACAGCTTGTAATCCGTGTCGAGTTCTTGCAAGACCTCCCATGTGAACCAGGTAAAGACCTTCGTATAGGCAAGCTGTTGATTGCTTGGGCTGATGTTGTGCAGTTGGATGGCATCGCCAAAGACGATCGTATCATCAAGCTGTAGGCCGCCAGGACGCTCGAAGCGCCCGTCTAGCGCCAACTCGTATAACTCGTAGCGCAGTACACCATCCGAAAAATACACGGCTGGCGAGATGATGCGGTCACGTGCCAGCGCCGACACAACCTGATTTTGCCCCGGTGCGATGCCTGCGTTCTCATAGCGCCATTCAGCCTGATTGCCATACAGATAATGCGTGGCATTCGCCGCTTCTAATGCCTCAAGCTGAGTCGGCAGCGCACGCGGGTCGATGTCTGCCCAACCGATGCAGCGTTGCGTTGTACCCGAACATGTCACGTCTTTTACGGTATCATCCAGCAAGAAGAAGCGCAGGCGGTCATTGCCCGGTGCCAGCACCACAGGCCGCCTGTCGTGCGTGACCGCATAGCCCGCCAGCGCATCGCGCAGCAGCAGCATATCCGGCGCGTGCTCACGGTAGCGGGCATCGTCGTCGGGGTAAGCAGCGCTGAAAAGCCAACCTGCTTCACGCGCCGAGTTCGTATAGACAATCAGGATACCGGGCAGGCTCAGCGCCGCGATCAACAGCAGATAGCCGACGCGCACAGGCACAAGCCAGCTTACAAGCCGTGCCTGCGTGATGATCTGCGCCAGCAACGCCGCAATCGGTGCGATCAGCAACGGCACCACTGCCAGCGATAAGCGCGGGTGATAGCTGTACGAATAAAACCACGTCGCGAAGTAGGGCAGGGCCAGCAGATACGCCCACAGGCTGCGCCCGATGGCGTCCCGCGTGCTGTTATCAACGCCCGAACGCAGATAGCGCCACAGCGCCCAGGCCAAGATCAGCCCACCGAGCAGCAGCAGCAGCGCCTCATGCCACAGGATATAGCTTGCGGGTGGATCAAAGCGCGTTGGGTCCAGCCAGGGCATAGACGGCAACGCACCCGCTGCAATCAACGCCGACCCCATGACCACGCCGCGCCAATCCGGTTTCGGGCCGCGTGCAAATAGCAGCCACAGCATAACCAGCGCCAGCAACAGCAACGGCCAGCCCAGTAAATCCCCGCTGCGCCGCGCCAGTAGCAACCAGTTCTCATGCGGAAAGACCAGCGGCGGATGCCCGAAGGCGATATTGCGTACATACCACGCCGCCCCTAATGGGATGCAGGCCAGCCCTGTGATTGCAGCCACCTCAAAGCGTGGCCACCACGCCCGCCAATCCCCACGCACACGCCCGAACTCCACGAGCACCAGCAGCACCACCCCCCACACAAAGCCGCCTGCTGTCGGCTTCGTCCACATGGCCACACCGAACAGCACGCCAGCCATCAGCGCGTACCATCGGCGGCTGTTGCGTGCGGGACCGAGCCATGCCCGCAGGAAGAACGCCGCCGACAGCGTGAACAAGAACGCCAGCGGAATCTCCAGATCGCCATAACGCGCCCAGTCGCCCACATGCGGGTACAGCGCCCAGATGCCCGCCGCGATAATTGCCACCCGCCGCGATGTGAATAGCGTCTGCGCCAGCACATACGCCGCCAATATCGCGCCGATATGCAGCATGGGCACGACCATACGCGCCGCATGGTCGGCAAGGCCGCCGACCCCAAGCTGAATGAACGTGTATTGCAGCGGCAGAAATTGCGGATAGTAGCCGATGCTATCGGGGATGGTCTGCGCCAGCGTGAACAGCCGCCCGTTATAGCCGTAGACCCACAGCGCATCGTAGCCGATAAACGGCCAGTAAGCCACGACCAGCCAGCGCAGCAGCACCGCGATCACGATCAGGCCCAGCAGCAAGCGCTCGTCTATGGCGAGCGTGCCCGTGTAGGGACGGAACATGTTCCGTCCGCCGGGGTCATGACCCTCCCCTACAGATACCGATGCAGATGCAGGGGTGGACGACTTGCGTACTTTCGTGTTTGGCGTGCGCTGATATTTCGCCCAGGCCAGCAGCACACCCAGCAGCAGCAGCACGACTGAGCCACCAAACACCAGCGGGAATTGCAGCAGCGGCGCGTCAAAGCTGCCGAGTACAAACATCCATGCCGTAAGCAGCGCCGGACCCAGCGCAAACGCCAGCGCCAGCACCAGCACCCGACGCGGCCAATCCGCACGCGGCAGCAGCGCCAGCGCCCAGGGCACACCCAGCGCGAAATATACCCAGGCCACCAGCGGCAGCGCACTCAATGACTCTCGCAACCAGTAGGGTAAAGTCACATTACCAGCCCTTAACGTACAGTGGTTTCAGCGGCAGGATATTGTAGGCATTCACACCCGCCGCTGCAACCTGCGCACCATCAACGCTGCGATAGACGACGATGCCGAGCAAGCTCTGATGCCACGTCATTAGCGGCCCGATGCTCAGCGTGCGCTCTGTGGTGTAAAGCTGCCCCGGTTCCCATGCGCTTAGCGGGATTGGCCGGACGTTTGGTTCATAGGGGTTATCGTAATAGGGCACAGCCTGTGGGATGCGGTCATCCTGCGCGAAGATGCGTGTAGGGTCGCTCCCACGATAGATGCGTGCACTCACGGTGTAATCGGCATCAAGGGGCCGATCGAGGGACCACCACAGGCGCAGATGTACATGGCTCTGCTCGCGGATGTCATAGGGCGGCGTCAGCAAGCGGCCATCAGCGTCCAGCACATCCACGCCATGCAAGCGCAGGCCGTTCTCGAAGGCGATACCGTCAACATCTGGTGGACCCGCGTACAACCGCAGCAAGAAATCCCAGGGGCCGTAAAATATCCCCGCAAAGCGTTGATCTGCGACGGCGTTTTGCATGGCTGGGTCTTGTCTGCCGTTCTCTGCCAGATACCACACACGCCGCGCCTGTGCCACATCCGGCACGTCTTGCATCAGCCGCAGCACATCACCCAGGAAAAAGTTATAGTAAAATACCCATTTATCCCCATGCAGGCAATCCGCGATGCACACCGACGGATCGACCACCAGCACATCACCGGGCCGCACCTGCTCGCGTAGCCATTCAAAGGTTTCTTCATAGGGTGGCGGGCGATAGCGGTATAAATCCGCTGGAAAGGGCGTGAACATCGCAAGCAAGCACGCTGCGCCGACAGCAACCCGGCCCACACGCGGCAACGTCAGGGCACCCCCGGCGATCAGCAGCGCCAGCAGCAGCAACCCCCACCATAAATAACGCGCCGAGAAATTGGCGAACACAGCCAGCGCTACCAGCAGCATCAGCAGGGCAGGTGCAGCAAAAACCCACGCGATCAGCCAGCCCTGTTGCCATCTGCTAAGCCGCGTCTGTGGCAGACGCCACAGCAGCAGCACCAGCCCGACGATCAGCAAGGCCAACCAGAAGAACTGCGCCGCGCCGCCGATTTCCAGCAGGATGCGCGTATAGCCCTGCATGATGCTATCCGGCAATCCCACCAGATCAACGATGCCGCCACCGCCGATGCGTTCACCAATGGTGCTGATTTTGGCCAGCAGATGCGGCGTGACCAGCAGCAGCGCCACACCACCGGGCAGCCACCAGCGCCACACGCGACGCGGATACGCCACCAGTGTATAGCTGCCGATCACTAAAAATGCGAAGAACGCCGTGTAAGTGGTCATGAACGCAAATAGCATGGCCAGCGCCAACAACACACCACGCAGCCAGCCCGGACGATCAAAGTAACGCATGGTCAGCAGCAGTAAGAGCGGCATCAGCGCCAGCGCCAGCGCATAGGCGCGTATAAATGTGCTGAGGAACACGGCATAGCTCAGCGATGCATAGATAATGGTCGCCAACCACGCACCGGATTCGTTTTGCAGCAGGCGGCGTGCAGCATGAAAGGTCACAGGTAAGGCGGTGATATACAGCAGCAGCGAAAACCAGCGTAGCAGCAACGGGTGTGGCGTCAGCAGGTGTTGCCATCCACTGACCATCAAGTTGTATAATGGAGGCCAATCGAAGGGTTGCCATGCGATGACCTCTTGTGGCGTACCCATTGCGCGAGCCACAGTGAAGGCTTCATCCATGATAAACGTGACGTTATCCAGATGTGGCAGGCGGCTAAGCAACACCAGCAACGTCAGCAGCACCAAACCGGTCAAGCGCGTATACAAGCGAATGTAAGAATGCTTCATGGCATCGTGTCATTTGTGTTGGGTGGTCAACGAACGCGCCACATTGTAGATAGCAAGCTATGTAAGTGTCAATCAACGGATAGCCACGATCATGCAAAATATCTGGCGCGAACCGCCATCCATAGACGTAAACGACGACCTGCAACGCGCCATCGCCGGGCATCCACTGGTGGCACAAAGCCTGGTGCGGCGCGGCATCCACACGCCACAGGCCGCAGAGCGCTTCTTGCAGCCAGCGCACTACAGCCCCGCCGACCCCGGCTACCTGCCCGACATGGACCGCGCCGTGACGCTCGTAAAAGCTGCCATCAAGCAGGGGCGCACGCTGCTGGTCTGGGGTGATTTTGATGTCGATGGCCAGACGTCCACGGCGCTGCTGACCTCTGCATTGCGTGGCCTGGGTGCGACGGTGCGCTACCACGTGCCGAACCGCTTCACGCAGGGGCATGGGGTGCATCTGCCGACGCTAAAGCAGAAATTAGCTGGCGTGCATCTGCTGCTGACGTGCGACACGGGCATTGCAGCACATGAGGCCATCGCCTACGCCAAAGCGCAGGGCGTGACGGTTGTGGTGACCGATCATCACAGCTTGCCGGATGTGCTGCCGAACGCTGATGCGCTGGTCAACCCGATGCGGCTAGCCGCCGGGCACCCCCTGCGCGAATTGCCGGGCGTGGGCGTGGCCTATCAGCTTATCCGGGCGCTCTATGGCACACGCTCCACTGAGCACCTGCTTGATCTGGTGGCGTTGGGCATCGTCGCGGATGTGATGGTGCAGGTGGATGATACGCGCTACTGGCTGCAACGTGGCCTGGATGTATTGCGGGCCAATCAACGCCCCGGCCTACAGGAATTGCTGCGCCGTGCGGATATCAACCCCAATGCGCTCAGCGAGACCGACATCGGCTTCGGCATCGGGCCACGCCTGAACGCGCTCGGACGCCTGCAAGACGCGACGCCGGCAATCGAATTGCTGACTACAGACGACACGGCACGCATTAATGTGCTGGTGAATACCATTGAGGGCCTGAACGCACAGCGCCGTTTCCTCAGCGATCAGGTGTATCGGGGCGCTCTTGCACAGCTTGAGAACGACCCGACGCTGTTGAATTACGCTGCGCTGGTGCTCGCTCAGGCCGATTGGCATACCGGGGTGGTGGGCATCGTCGCGAGTCGGCTGGTCGAACGCTATGGGCGTCCGGTGGTGCTGCTATCCAGCAACGAAGCGGGTTTAGCGCGGGGTTCGGCGCGTTCCGTCGCAGGCTGTGACATCACGGCGGCGTTTCGTCAGGTCTCGCACTTGCTGACGGGCTATGGCGGGCATAACATGGCCGCTGGCCTCAGCCTGAGCGCCGATAACGTCTTGCCACTACAGCGCGAACTGTCGCAGGTGGTGCGCCGGATGCTGAAACAGGCCGACGTGCCCGCCACGCCCGAATTGCAGATTGATGGCTACCTGAGCCTGAGCGAACTTACGCTTGATCTGGCCGCTGATCTGGGGCGTTTAGCCCCGTTTGGCAATGGCAACCCACCGCTGACGCTGGCCACACGCGACCTGCACATCCGCAGCCGTCACGCCCTGGGCCAACGCGCTGAGCACCTCAAGCTGACGGTGGAGGACGACGCCGGGGAAGCGCAGACGGTGTTTTACTGGCGCGGTGCACAGGCCGAAGCCGATGATGGCTTACCGCAGGGGCGTTTTGATCTGGCGTATACCTTGCGTGCCAACACCTTCAGGGGCAAGACCGAGGTCATGGTGGAATGGCTGGATGCCCGACCACAGACAGACGCCGATCAGCCTATTAAGCTCCAGACGCAGCAAGGTGCCGCCTGGGAGGATTACCGCCGACTAGCGCGGCCAGCGGCAGCGGCTAAGCTGCGGGATGTGCTGGCACGTTACCCGCAGGCGCGGCTGTTGGCTGAGGTCGCTACGCCGGATGCTGATGAGACAATCAAGCAGCGCACGCTCGCACGCTGCGATTTACAAGCTGCGCCGACGCTGATAATCTGGACGCCACCGCCGGGGCCGTTGCTGTGGGGCCGTTTGCTGGATGAATGCCGACCTGAGCGCGTGCTGACCTTCGGCACAAATCCCGCTGTGGATACATTAGACGCCTTCGTGCAGCGCTTTGCCGGATTGCTGAAGTTTGCGGCGCGGCGCGGGGATGCGCTGCGCTTGTGTCGGCTGGCTGGTGCGATGGCGCACACCGAAGCGACGATCCGCGTGGGGCTGGCGTGGTTTGCAGCACGGGGCTATTACACCGTGCAGGCGCTTGATACAGGTCTCATCCGCGTCGGGGCAGGCGATAATCAGCCCGTGTCAGCATCCGACGTAGCAGAGCAGCAAGCCAGATTACAGCGCCACCTGAACGAAGCCGCAGCGTATCGCCGTTACTGGCTGACGTTGCCGCGTTTGCACGGCCTACAAGCGCCGACCAACGGCGTCTGACGCCGCCCCGGACGCCAAGAATGGCGTCCCTACGGTCCAAAACGGCTGTGTAGGGACGCAGCTTGCTGCGTCCGCTACCGAAGACGACGACAAATCTAAAATGCCTACCCCTGTGAATCGAGGGGGTGAGGGCCAATTCGCGGGCAGAACATGCCCGCCTGAGTAGTTGCTCCGCCGCGTACTGGTAACGGTGGTAATGCTTCTGTCGGCGTCGCCTCTGCTGTCGCCTCTGTAGGCGTAGACGCCGTATCGCCCCCGGCTTCCTGCGCTAAGCTGGTATAGGTCGGCTGCACTGCAATTAACAACAGCAGCAGCGCCAGCGAGCACAGCATCCAGGCTCTATATCGT